>NZ_JACJFC010000079.1:0-548 GCF_014164385.1 Pseudoalteromonas sp. SG43-3 | reverse complement strand
AATGTGCGTGTGTAGGCGGTGACAGTAACGTACCACTAGGGTTTATCTCTCTAACAGAAAACTTATTTATGATAGCTGCCGGTATTTGGATGTTTGTTAGGTAAATAACAGCTTTAATTTAAAAATATGATGACGAGCTTATTTATAGCACGAACCAGATTCAGTAGTTGAGTCTGGTTCTGCCTGAACTTAAAATGCCATCAATTTGCTCTGGCTTCTCTAAGGTATCTTGAAGTTACAACGAGACTAAAGTTTTTTATCAATTGCATGATTTAAAAAAGCACTAGCCCTCTAATTTTATTAAATAGATCTAATCTAAATTTGATTCCAGAATTCTTTTGGCAATAAATTTTTAATCATCCTAGTGTTTAAGAATTTATAAATTTAATTAATAAATTTTGTGAAATTTTTCTAGTCCGCTTAGAGCGATAAGCGGTCAGTCAGGTGAGTCGTCATTAACTTAGTCAGAATAAGAGGAAACGTTCCTCTTTTTTACATGTTTATATATGCCACAGAAAGAATAATATTTATAGCTACAAATAGTTTTC
>NZ_JACJFC010000078.1:0-569 GCF_014164385.1 Pseudoalteromonas sp. SG43-3 | reverse complement strand
CTTGTATGGATAATAAACCCATAAATTAATTAATACTTTAACCAAGTTCGGGTAATGTGAGGCCCAAGCTTTGGCTGCAACCAAAGCCTTTTATACAGTAGTTCGATTGATTGAAGGCTCCTCTATTGAGAGACCGATAACAAGAAAGAACGCTGTATAAACTCCAAGCATTAAACTCGGATAGTCAACGGGGCCTCGAGCCCGAATCGCAAGGCAGAGTCAGCTTATTATGAATACACTCAATAATCAAAATGAAATTAACGTCGGTGTCGATACAGGTAAAACTCAACTCGATATTTACATCCGACCTTTAGATATATATTTCACCGTAGAAAACAATGACGGCGGCATTAAACACGCTATAAAAACACTAAAAAAGCACCCAATAACGCGTGTTACTATTGAAGCAACTGGGCGCCTTGAACACCCCTTTATTATGGCGTGTGCTCAAGCGAATATCCCTTTCGTTGTTGCTAATCCCGTTAATATTAAACGTTTCGCAGGCGCTATTGGCCAAAAAGCAAAAACAGATAAACTTGATGCGCAACTCATCGCTCATTTTGGTGAAG
>NZ_JACJFC010000077.1:0-571 GCF_014164385.1 Pseudoalteromonas sp. SG43-3 | reverse complement strand
AAAACGTTAATCAAATGGCACTGAATGGTACTGCTACCATTCTTTTTTTACTTTTGAAAACTCTTGATAAATACAAAGTATCTATCAGAATTTTATTATCAGCTTTTCCAAATTTTTAAAGAGCAAGAGATACAAAAACCTCTCAAAATTAAACACACTCTATTCTCAGGCGGTTAATGGCCCGATAAAGAATATTTATTTTTAAGAAGTAAAAGTGGTGGAGCTAAGCAGGATCGAACTGCTGACCTCCTGCGTGCAAGGCAGGCGCTCTCCCAGCTGAGCTATAGCCCCACATATGCTGGTACTTACTGTTTTAACCATCTTCTTGATTAGACAAGAAGTGGTGGGTCTGAGTAGATTTGAACTACCGACCTCACCCTTATCAGGGGTGCGCTCTAACCAGCTGAGCTACAGACCCAAAACAATAAGTGTTGTTCTCTTTACAATAACAATCATCTGTGTGGACACTACGAACAAATAAGTTCTAAATCGTATAAGGAGGTGATCCAGCCCCAGGTTCCCCTAGGGCTACCTTGTTACGACTTCACCCCAGTCATGAATCACTCCGTGG
>NZ_JACJFC010000076.1:0-603 GCF_014164385.1 Pseudoalteromonas sp. SG43-3 | reverse complement strand
GAGGAGCCTTCAATCAATCGAACTACTGTATAAAAGGCTTTGGTTGCAGCCAAAGCTTGGGCCTCACATTACCCGAACTTGGTTAAAGTATTAATTAATTTATGGGTTTATTATCCATACAAGAACATCAAACGGAAAATTTACAGTTGGCTCTTTTTCGTTCCTCAAAATTTTAGCCAACTATAATTTTCCGCTTATGTAAGCGTTAGCTTGAAGGGAGGCGTATGTTTTCAAATATGAAACTTAGTCATTTAGTATTGCTACTAAGTTCGACTTTCACAGCAGGGAGTTTCGCTAACGTATGCTCAAGTGATGAGCTTATTCAAATCAATAATTATATTTATGACGTTAAGAACCTATCAAAAAGTTATCACTCTGCTGATCGAATAGATGAATATCATGATTACTTAACTGCAATGGAAAGGTATAAGAAATCAATTCCAGAGTGGAATGATAAACAAGCCTTAATTAACGCGTTCTATAGTGGCATAGTTAATTTGGCCACCCATTAAGAAAGAAATGTTATGCTAATAAGCATACAAATTTGGGTGAAAAAATGACGAAATTAAAACGCGCAACGTATTCTGCAGCAATAAAATTAGA
>NZ_JACJFC010000075.1:0-635 GCF_014164385.1 Pseudoalteromonas sp. SG43-3 | reverse complement strand
AAAAGTTGCTATTATTGCCTGTATAAGAAAGCTTATAGTAATCATAAATTCTATGGTGAGGGATGGTGTCATGTGGGATCCTAAAATGGTTTGAAATTAGGAATTGACACCATAGTCACTTGTTATATTTTAAATTCAACTGTTTCTTCTCGGTATACTTTCACAGTTTTACCGTTTAAAAGCGCAGGTTTATAAAGCCATTTACCAAAAGCTCGTTTAGCTTCTTTTTCAAATAAACCTTTGGGTTGAGAATCTAAAACTTTGATCTCCGTCACCTTACCATTCTCAGTTATAACGGCCGACATTTTTACCCAACCCTCAATTTTTTCTTCCAACGCTTTTTTAGGGTACATGGGAGAGATATGAACAATCCATTTAGAAGGAGCATTAACTTGATCAAGTTGATAAACAGTCTGGTCTGCATTTTGATCTACTTGAGTCGACGCACAGCTGATTAAAGTTGAACAAATTAATATTGTTAGAAATTTACGCACGAATCATCCTTAAAATATAGACATAATGACTCCCACACGGTGTTAGCCTCCGCTTTTCGTGGGTTAGCTTAATTCAAAGCCAGAGCCATAATTAGTTTGTCAATTAACTAAACAGCAGAGGCTAACATGAATAAACATAGC
>NZ_JACJFC010000074.1:0-640 GCF_014164385.1 Pseudoalteromonas sp. SG43-3 | reverse complement strand
TTGAGTGTTGCGGTTTCACTTAATGTAGTGGTATTACCGGCGTTATCACTAACGCTTGCTTCAATAGTGAGTGGACCATCAGTTAACGCGTTCGGTACATCTGCTGACCAGCTGCCATCGGCTTGCACTGTCGCGGTAAACGTTTCTGTATTATCTGCATCCGTGACGTTAATCGTTATAACCGTGCCTACTGGCGCGTTTGATGTCCCGCTGATTGTTGGCGTGCTGTCGTTGGTTGCGCCGACTGTGTCTAACGTCAGTGTTGGCGCTAAGGTATCTAGGTTGCCCGTTTGTGTCGCGCCGCCGGTGTTACCTGCATCATCGGTGATACTGGCTTGCACGGTGTAGCTTCCATCTGGTAATTCAGGGCTGGTTGCTTGCCAATCACCGTTTGCATCCACAGTAGCGGTGATTGGGTGTTCATCACCGTTACTGTCAGTAATAACAATGTTTACAACGGTGCCTTCAGGCTCTGTTGAGGTACCACTAACAACTGGGGTGCTATCGTTGCCAAGGCCCAGTGCATCAACGGTGACGATTGGCGTAATAGTATCCACATTACCACTGCTGTTTGCGGTGCTCTCGTTGCCTGCCGCATCGGTAATACTCGCGCTTACAGTAAAGTCACCTTGTGCAAGGG
>NZ_JACJFC010000073.1:0-692 GCF_014164385.1 Pseudoalteromonas sp. SG43-3 | reverse complement strand
GTTAATGTGCCATCATTAAGGTTGCTTGCATCAATCGGATCGGTCACGTATTCACCGTTTTGAACGGTTGCTTGTACTTCAACTGGTGGGTTAACGCCATCGCTAATGCTTACCGTAACCGTTTGGCCATTTTCAATATCGGTAACTGTACCGCGCACAACGATTGCTTCACTTTCGCCGTTGCCGTTCATAACACCGTCGGCTGTTTTATCAATGTTTGTGGTTATTGCAGCGGTGTTATCAAGCTCGACCGTATCTTGTGCGCTTAGCGGGTTACCGGCCTTATCTGACACATTTGCTGTAGCAGTAAGTGTGCCGTCATTAAGTGCGCTTGCATCAATAGATGTTGTAACATATTCGCCATTTGTAACAGTTGCAAAAACTTCTATAGGATCGTTAACACCATCACTGATTGTTATGGTAACAACTTGCCCATCTTCAACGTCGTCAACTAAACCACTCACCACTATTGCGGCACTTTCACCATTTCCATTAATGACACCATCTTCGGTTTTATCAATATTAATAGAAAGTGAAGTTGTATTATCGAGCTCGACTGAATCTTGCGCTGTTACCGGGTTGCCTGCTTTATCAGATGCAGTCGCAGTAGCGGTTAATGTGCCATCATTAAGGTTGCTTGCATCAATCGGATCGGTCACGTATTCACCGTTTTGAACGGTTGCTTGTACTTC
>NZ_JACJFC010000072.1:0-738 GCF_014164385.1 Pseudoalteromonas sp. SG43-3 | reverse complement strand
GTACCTGTGTTGCCCGCGGCATCGGTGATGCTGGCGCTAACGCTATAATTCCCTTCGGCTAATGTGCCTGTTGGTGTCGCACTCCAGTTACCATTGGCATCGGTTTGTACATCAATGCTTTGAGTGGCATTTGCTGCATCTGTAAACGTCACCGTGATGGTGCTGTTAGGCGCATCACTAGTGCCTGTCACAGTTGGCGTGCTGTCATTTGTTAATAATGGCGCATCTACACTCACACTTGGTGCTGTGGTATCAATGGTGCCGTTGCCGGTAATATCGGTGCTGTTTCCTGCCACATCGCTGATGTTGGCGGTGATCGTGTACGGCCCTTCTGCCAGTGCAGTCGGTACTTCTACAGAGAAGTTACCATCGGCATCCACAGTGGTGGTAAAGGTTTGTGTATTGCCTTGATCGTCCACAACCGTGAAGTTAATAACCGTGCCTTCAACGGCATCACTTGTTCCACTGAGTGTCGGGGTGATGTCATTACTTGAGCCTGGGCTGGTAAGTACAAGTGTCGGTGCAGTGGTATCTATTTCACCTGCGCCTGTGGCGGTGGTGTCGTTGCCTGCCACATCTTCAACACTCGCGCTTACGGTGTATGTACCTTCTGCAAGTGCTACCGGTACAGGGATTGACCACGTACCATTAGCAAGCACGGTGGCACTCATGGTTTGCGCTGCGCCGCTGCTGTCGGTGACAACAATGGTTACTTCACTGCCTTGCGGTGCATCGCTG
>NZ_JACJFC010000071.1:0-760 GCF_014164385.1 Pseudoalteromonas sp. SG43-3 | reverse complement strand
AAAATAAGTAAGTGGCGTCCCCAAGAGATTAGTACTCTTGATAACGTCGTGCATAGAGAGTGCGGTGTCACACTGCTTTACACAATACTTAAAATAGTAAGTGGCGTCCCCAAGGGGATTCGAACCCCTGTTACCGCCGTGAAAGGGCGGTGTCCTAGGCCTCTAGACGATGGGGACACATAAATGTGTCACTAGGACAACTGAATTTTTAGACTCGTTTCAGGCGAGCTTTCTTAATAACACTTCACTTCCCTATTAAAAAATAAGTAAGTGGCGTCCCCAAGAGATTAGTACTCTTGATAACGTCGTGCATAGAGAGTGCGGTGTCACACTGCTTTACACAATACTTAAAATAGTAAGTGGCGTCCCCAAGGGGATTCGAACCCCTGTTACCGCCGTGAAAGGGCGGTGTCCTAGGCCTCTAGACGATGGGGACACATAAATGTGTCACTAGGACAACTGAATTTTTAGACTCGTTTCAGGCGAGCTTTCTTAATAACACTACACTTCCCTATTAAAATAAGTAAGTGGCGTCCCCAAGAGATTAGTACTCTTGATAACGTCGTGCATAGAGAGTGCGGTGTCACACTGCTTTACACAATACTTAAAATAGTAAGTGGCGTCCCCAAGGGGATTCGAACCCCTGTTACCGCCGTGAAAGGGCGGTGTCCTAGGCCTCTAGACGATGGGGACACATAAATGTGTCACTAGGACAACTGAATTTTTAGACTCGTTTCAGGCGAGCTTTCTTAATAACACT
>NZ_JACJFC010000070.1:0-761 GCF_014164385.1 Pseudoalteromonas sp. SG43-3 | reverse complement strand
GACAGTGGCGAAGTAGACGTAACTCCACCGGCACTTGCCTTTACACCAACGTTTGAACTTGGTTTATTGGTTACCTTAAGTGGTACCTCTGACTTGCCAGCAGGCAGTGAAATTACCATTACCGAGCAACTGGTTGGCGGTGGCATTGGTGCCACCTACACCACCACAACTGATGCCGATGGTAATTGGTCATTAGTCGGATTAGATGTATCGTTACTTAATGTTGGCTCAGTGATCGCCACAGCGACCGATGCCGCAGGTAATACCCGTACAATTAGCTCAGATGACTTTGATAATACACCGCCGACACTCACTGTTGATGTTGCAGCACAAAGCGACAGCAACACGCCAATCATAAGCGGCACAAGTGATGCGGGCGAAGGTGCACAAGTGACGATAGTCGTTACCGACAGCAACGGCAACCCACAAACCATCACCGCCCTTGTTGATGCGGATGGTAATTGGAGTGCTACACCAGCGACACCATTAAGTGAAGGTCAAAGCACCATCGAAGTAAGTGTACGCGACAGTGTTGGCAACGAAACTACAGTGAGTGATACCACCACCATCGACACGCAAGCGCCAACGCTCACCATTCAAAACGTAGGCGATGTTAGCGACTTAACACCCGAGCTGCAGGGCACCAGTAATGAAATTGGTGGCACTGTTACACTCACCATCACCGACAGCGCAGGCGCTGTGCAAACCATTGAGACCCTAGTTGGCAGCGATGGCCACTGGAACATTGAGATTCCAGGTGC
>NZ_JACJFC010000006.1:0-231167 GCF_014164385.1 Pseudoalteromonas sp. SG43-3 | reverse complement strand
GAGGAGCCTTCAATCAATCGAACTACTGTATAAAAGGCTTTGGTTGCAGCCAAAGCTTGGGCCTCACATTACCCGAACTTGGTTAAAGTATTAATTAATTTATGGGTTTATTATCCATACAAGAAATTAAGCGGGACTAAAAACAGTTGGCTTTTTGTTCACTACGTTCACTTATTTTAGCCAACCATTTTTTGCCTGTTAATTAGGCGTTATATGGTTCACAGGATAGAAGTATATGGATATATTTGAGTATAAAGTAGAAAAAGTTGGTGGTCTTCTTACATTTCGCACTACCAAATTTGTCCGGTTGCAAACTCGCTGCACAGAACTGGGAAAACAAGGCTGGGAATTAGTTAGCGTAAATTACGATTGGTTTACAGTCACGTATACAATGTTTTTTAAGCGGATACGGCCTAATAAAACCATATAACAATGGTTTTCAAGTCGGACAAATTACAGTTGGCTGTTGTTCGTTCCTCACACATTATAGCCAACTACAATTTGCCGCTTAAAACGGCGTTAGGGTTTTCTGGAGTCACGGATGAAATTTAAACTACCTTTTATTTTCCTCGTATTTATTTCAACATTCGCGTATTCGAATGAAATTGATGAATTCTGGAATACAGAAGCTGCATATAAAAACAAAGCTGAAAGTTATATTTCTCAACTGTACAGCAATAAGCCTGAACTTCTTGTTCTTGAATTTTCTATTAAACGCAACCCAACGAAAATTGAATCTGAATTAGAGCACTATGTATTTTTTAAGGCGCTCGACAAAGCGAGTATCGTTGATACTAAAGATCCTGCTATTCTAGAATGGGCTAAATCTAATGGTATAAGTGCTAAAGATATAACCATCTATGACGTAGTTTTCGAGTTGCCTAAAACTAATAATATCAGTCCAGTAATAATGTCAGTTGGGCAAGAGACTGGCTTTTTAAACAACAAATGGGCAGAGTTAATAAAACCTTAAAAGCACTTAAAATGCAACAAAAACAGTTACTCAGGTTCCGCTTCGCTTCACATTTTAACCAGCTATTTTTGTCCGCTTAAGTGGGCGTTGAGGCTGTAGAATTACTCTTTTTTAAGAAAACAGCCTGTTTTATGGTTTCCAAATGCATTACCTAATGCTTTTAAAGCGCTTAGAGTTGATTTGAGGAACTCGTTTTTTAATTGAATTTGGTTGTTGGAGTTATTCTACAGCCTCGTTAGTTGGCTTAAATTCACCCTGTAGTATGGAATAGATTTTTGGAGTTTTAAAAATGGAGTTTCTCATAGGTTTAATTCTTTTTTTATTCTTCTTTGTTCTAGTAAATTATGTACAAAGCATTGTTGGATTTTACCCTAAACTAGCAAAAGAGTACAAAACGGATTTATGTATTTCTGAACGTTCACTTTTTAAATCAAAAAGTATTAACCTGACAAATGTTGCGGACTTTTCTCAGGAGAAAAACAGTGAATATAGAAATTTTCTAAATATAAAACCATGTAAACAAGGTTTGTTTATAGGTCAAAATAAGATGTTGATTCTACTATTTCCCAATAAATTTTTAATTCCTTGGGGGCAAATCAACCTAATAAAAGAAAAAACTAATTTTTTAAAAAATCAATATCTTTATAAAGTAGAAAGTAAAAAAGAGCCTATTTATATCATTTCTAAATTCGATCTGTTTAAAAGCACAACTAACAAGAATTTAAAGCGGGACTGCTAACAGTTTGCTCAGTTTCGCTTCGCTACACATTTTAGCAAACTATTATCAGCCCCTTAAATGGGTGTTAAATGCAAAGGAATCTCCAGCAATGGATGCGCTCGAAAAATTAGCGGAGAGAAACCGCCAACATAATAAAATAAAAAAGGATGAAAAATTCTCAACGTATTTTCTTTTGTTAGGCTTATTGTCTTTTTACACAGATCTCATTTATTCTAAATTTGTTGTTGGTTTAGAGTTTCCTGAAAGCTTTGGGTATTTTCTGCAATCACTGGCTGGGAATTGTATATTCGCTTTTCCTGTTTTAGGTATGGGGAGTCTTTTACTTTTTCCTCGGTTACTGAAATTGTTTACTTTAATTGTTATTCAAACTTGGTTTACATATTTTTGGGTATTCCATGACTTAACTTGGGTTGGCTTTTTCCCTTTAGTAATTGTGTATATAACTTTTCAAATACAATTACCAAAAATAAAGCAACGTGCCGCAGAAGAAGATGGCATATAACAAGATAATTGGACTCCCAACTTCTACACTTAAGTAGAAATTATTTTTCGGAGTTCAATTATGAATAAGTTAAGAATTGGTGTCGATTTAGCTCATAAATTAATACAAGTTTGTAGTTCTACAAATAATAAAGTGCACTCAAATAATGAGATGACACTGCAACAATTTAGTGAGTACTTGGTATCGCTTAGTCCTTCAACGATTATTTTTGAGGCCTGTGCGAGTGCTAATTATTGGCATCAATTTGCAACTTCACTTGGTCATAATTCCTTACTAATATCTGCGCGATTAGTTATGTCTGTTCGTCAAAGTCAAAAAACAGATAAAAATGATGCTTTGGCTGTTTTACAAGCATCGCTGTTACCAGATGTTCACTTTATTACTGCAAAATCAATTAATGAACAGCAAGCGCAATCAATGCTCAAATTGAGAGAGCACAGTGTTAAACAAAAAGTAGCGCTTAAAAATCAACTCACAGGTTTACTGCGTGAATTTAATACTCACAGGTTTACTGCGTGAATTTAATATAAGCAGTGGTCGCTCAATAAGTCAGTTTGTAGGTACAGTCCAAGATACATTGGAAGATGCCGAGAATGGTTTTTGTGATGCATTTAGAAAAATGCTTAAAGTATCATTGGATTTATATTTAACGTTAACTGAAGCAATCGCGACCTATGATTTAGCATTGGCTAAATGGGTTGATGAAACACCAAGCTGTAAAAAACTAATGCGCCTAGAAGGGGTTGGGATTTTAAATGCCATTCATCTTTTTATTAATTTGTCGTAGGGTGAATTAGCCAGGTTTAAAGCGGGCAAAGATGCCGCTGCTTGTATAGGTTTGACACCGACTCAGCACAGCTCTGGTGGTAAAGTAAGTTTAGGTAGAATAAGTCGGCGTCGAAATACAACATTACGTAGTTTACTGATTACAGGTGCAATGGCTGTCATCCAACAAGTTGTTAAGCGAGAGCCAAAAACAAGTAAAGAGCGCTGGCTTAAAGCGTTAATAGAACGACGAGGAAAAAAGTGTGCAGCAGTCGCATTAGCCAATAAAACGGTTAGAACCGCTTTTTCTTTAATCAATAATAAAACAGAATATAAAGCTGTTTTATTATAAAAAATCAAACATCAGCTTTAGCTAAATTAACAACATGTTAGACGACACAGTATAGTCACAAGAGCGAAAAGCTCGTTAACAAGAAGAGTGTTCTAACACGCGAAATTATCTTGGAGTCGAGGTAGCGCCTCATTTAGAACTCGTACATAAGAAAGCGAATTTATTTAGTTAAAATAGTTGTTGATAAATGGGACTCCACATAAGGGATTATAGTGTCAATTCCTAATTTTAAACCATTTTAGGATCCCACATGACACCATCTCTCACCAGAGAATTAATGATTACTATAAGCTTTCTTATACAGGCAATAATAGCCACTTTTTTAGATTTCCCTGCCGCGGCTAGCCGATGATAAATAGCTTTAAATTTAGGGTTACATTGGATAGCTGACATCATTACCATATACATTGCGGTTCTAATTTTTTGCCGTCCACCTCGTATCATTCGTTTACTCTGATAGGCTCCACTTTCTCGATTAAATAATGGCAAACGACTCGGCTGTATCGAACCGGCTTTCCTTTAAATAAAAAGCGGAACATTACAGTGAATAAAGGGGTGAACAAACTGACCTTACGAGGTCAGATGAAAACGAATGCCTTTACTTTATTGTGTGGCAACTGTATTGCCTTGTTCATAAAATAGAAAAGTTGCAAAACACGATGCATTAAGAAGGGTAAGCCCTTTTACCCTAAATTAAAGCTACTCAACCAGCCGCAACCCCTTCTAAAACGTCAATTAAAACAATATCAAACACTTCTATATTTTGCGTAAAAATACAGTAATCAATTGAACCAAAATAGGAACTCAGCTATGGTTTGTTTATCAATAAAAATAAATAAAAAACGAGTTAATCTAAAGGCTCGTTATGTTGCTCATGAAGAATATGGGCTATTCTACTCAAAATAAGGATTTTTTATGAGTTTATTTAAATTAGTTAGTTTATTGATCAAGTTTAGCTGTTTGTTATTGCTTTTAAGTGCCCCAAAATATCTTCTCGCTGAAGATAAAGCCTACCCTCAATTTAGCGTTTATTCACCTAAATCTAAGTTAACAATAAACTTTGAACCTGTGGATATATTATTAGAATCGAATGTTCTTGATATGGGTCCATCCAGAAGAAAAAATGCTAAACTTGACGAACCTCCGATAGGTACTAAGTTAAGAAATGTTTTTCCCAGTGCTACCCATAATGAAAGTAACAGATTCACATATGAGTTGATAAAATCCCCTAAACAAAAAAGTTTAGTCAATGATGTTAAAAAATATTTAGAATCATTGCCCGAGAAAAACAACCTTAATTTATATTCAAAACAAGAGCAATTGGCCTATTGGCTTAATCTTTATAACATTACTTTAATTAACGAAATTGTTAAGCGGTATCCAATAGTTAGTTTAGAAAAAATATTAACTGGTCCTGACTCACTATTGGATAAAAAGCTAGTAAATATTGGTAGTCTTCAGTTGAGTCTCAGTGACATACAGTATGGGATTTTAGATAAAAACTATAGTAAAGAACCTTTAATTATTTATGGATTATATCAAGGGTATATCGGCAGCCCAAATATCAATAAAAAAGCCTTTTCAGGTAAAAATGTATATAAGTTATTAAAAAATAATGCAACAGATTTTGTCAATTCGAATAGAGGTACAAAAATTGATTCTCTAAATAGTTTAGAGGTCTCTAGTTATTATGCGAGAAATGCTGATTATTTTCCTAATTTTAGCAATGACCTCAAACTTCATCTGTTGCAATTTGCTGATGAAACAACCCATGAAATAATAAATAAGTCGGATAAAATTGAACCCATTATAAATAATTGGGCAATTGCTGATCTATTTGGAAGTAAAAGAGTCTTTGGTGGGGGCATGTCTACTAACTCAGCAGCATCAATAGGAATATCAAGAAATTATGCATTGACCGATAAAGTCACTAAAGACGCGAACACAGGTGGAAAGTTCAGACTTTCACCTAGAGAAATAACCAGGTTAAAGGAGTTAATGAAAGTAAGAGCTAAGAATTACGGTGAGACATCCGTAACGATAACAGACCTAGAATTACAAGATGAAAACTAAAATTTACAATATGAACAGTAGCTCAGTATGATGAGCAAAATTAGGATGACACCCATCCTAACTATTACGAAAAAGGCCAATAAAAACAGTATGAAGAGTGCATTGTTATAAATAATGAATCACGTAAAAAGCTTAACTATGTAGACAAAAGGGAAGAAAAAATAGACAGTTCAATCGGACGACAATAGCTGTTTATTAAAGAATGGCAAACGACTCAGCTGTATCGAACCGGCTTTCTTTTAAATAAAAAGCGGAACATTACAGTGAATAAAAGGATGAATAAATTGACCTTACGAGGTCAAATGAAAGTGAATGCCTTTACTTTATTGTGTGGCAACTGTATTGCCTTGTTCATAATATAGAAAAGCTGCAAAACACGATGCATTAAGAAGGGTAAGCCCTTTTACCCTAAATAAAAGCCACTCAAACACCCGTAATCCCTTCCAAAACGCCAATTAAAACAATATCAAAGACTTCAATATTGTGCGTAAAAATACAGTAATCAATTGAACCAAAATAGGAACTCAGCTATGGTTTGTTTATCAATAAAAACAAATTTAAAAACGAGTTAATCTACAGGCTCGTTATGTAACCAAGGAAGAATCGTGAAATTCTGGAGAAACTCGTCCACAGAACATTATCCAATGTGGAAAGCATTCTTGATGTACATCTGGGTAATACCTGGAGTTCCGATAGGAACCTTTTTAGGTGTTTATTTCTTAGAGGCTCGTAATAGGAGTGATGATGAATTATTACTTAGCTTACTTAACTATCGTTTAGATTTTACTTTGATTATTTTATTTGGTGTTGGTTTTATCCTTTGGGTTTGGTCTATTAGAGCTTTAAGTAAGCCTGTTTTTCAAATTCATCAAAATAGGTTGTACTTTTACGGTTATGGCTTTTTTAAAGATGACATTGCACTTGATTCACTTCAAGAAATACGCTCCTATAATCTTGGTCCGCTGGGTCACCTAATAGACTTTAAATCTAAAGTTGGTATTACCTTTAGATCTTTTGCTTTTCTATCAAACATTAATAAAAGTAAATTAGAAAAGTTTTTTGAGGAAAGTGGTATAAAGGTTACATAACAAGCCAACTAAGCAGGACTATAGCTAGGGAAAGTATGCAGAAAATTTTAGTTTTAGCGGTTTTTTTAGTTTCTGGTTTTGTGAAAGCAGAATCTGATCCTTGTGAGTCAACCCAATATCCAGTTAAATGGGAATCTGAATTAGTGCATCCCGAATCTTATGAGCTTCCAGCCATTTTCTACAAAACTAATTATTCAAAGGTAATTTTACCTGTATCAAAAGCGATAGACTTTGTTAAAAATAATATGGCAAACCATAAGGCATATTTAAAAGACGCTAAAGCTTACATACTTGAAAGCTTATCTAAATTGCCAAAAAAAAACTTATAGACCACTCAAACCTCTTAATTGCAACAGATGGCTTGCAAGGACGAGAGTTGAGTAAAGCTATTCATGTTATGGCTGGATATCAAGGGCTATTCGAGGGATTACTATTAAAAAATGAGGCGTCAGTTAGTATTAATGGTAATTGGGTAAATTCATCAAGCGTTACTTACATGGTAGGCAATAATCCTGCTCCCTTGGATGACTTGAGTTTTGTTCATAAGTTAATTGTTTCTAATTCAAACCAAGTAGTGTTTGAAAAATGTTGGCTAGATAGAAAATAGCCATATAACAAAACGCCCTGAGGTGGGCGACTAGTAAAATTGGCTATTAATTGTGGGAAGCTGAAAATAGTAAGTAATATTTAAAAACTTTATAACAAGGAACGTATATGAATATATTTGAAGACAAAACCGTAATTGAGTTTGAAATATCAGAAACAGGCCACCAAATTGTTGAAGCTAAAATTAACGGTAAATTGTTACGTTTTATTTTAGATACTGGCGCTGGAACGTCAGTTTTAGACAGGGGATGCCTAAGTGAGTTAAGCATTGAAGAAACACTCAATGTTGAGAATGCAGCAGGCTTGGGCACTTCGGATCACGCTATGGGTGATATAGAAGTTCATTCAATAGAGTTTGGAAATGCCTTGTTTGAAAGTCCTGACTTTGTGTCACTTAATCTTGACCATGTTCAGGTAGCGGGTGGTGAAAAGGGAGTACATGGTTTGTTAGGCTCTCCTTTTTTTACTCAATACCAAGCAGTTATCGATTTTTCAAAAAATAGGTTAGAGCTTTTTAATAAAAAAATTAAATATCTAACCTAAATTTTGTTAGTAGATTTTAACTAACGCACCATGTTTATGGATTTTACTATGGCATGGTGCGACAGCTGTTATTGTTTACAATTTGTATTTTAAAGCTACTTTTCTAATTCTCTTTTAGTAATTCTTTTCTTATAATTTCTGCCCCTGCGCTCAAGGCATTTAATTTGCCGTTAGCTATATGGTGAGGTAGTGGAGCCATGCCGCAGTTTGTACATGGGTAGAGTTTGTCGGCATCTACAAATTGGAGTGCTTTACGTAGCGTATTAGCTACTTCTTCTGGCGTTTCGATAGTATGATTTGCTACATCAATAGCGCCTACCATTACTTTTTTACCGCGAATGAGTTCTAGTAAATCCATTGGTACATGTGAGTTATGGCACTCTAATGAGATAATATCGATATTAGATTGCTGAAGCTTAGGGAATGCTTCTTCGTACTGGCGCCATTCGCTTCCTAGTGTTTTTTTCCAATCTGTATTGGCTTTAATGCCGTAGCCATAGCAAATATGCACGGCGGTTTCGCATTTGAGCCCTTCAATTGCGCGCTCTAAACAGGCAATTCCCCAGTCGTTTACTTCATCAAAAAATACATTAAACGCGGGCTCGTCAAATTGAATAATATCAACGCCTGCGGCTTCTAACTCTTTTGCTTCTTGATTTAGAATTATGGCAAATTCCCACGCTAGTTTTTCGCGGCTTTTATAATGATCGTCGTATAACGTGTCGATCATGGTCATTGGGCCTGGCAATGCCCATTTTATTGGTTGCTTGGTTTGCTGGCGTAAAAATTTAGCGTCTTCAACAAACACAGACTTTTGACGGCTCACAGGGCCAACAACAGTGGGTACGCTTGCATCGTATCGGTCACGAATTTTTACTGTTTTACGTTTTTCAAAGTCAACGCCATTTAGGTGCTCTATAAATGTAGTTACAAAATGCTGCCTTGTTTGCTCGCCATCGCTAACAATATCAATGCCTGCTTGTTGTTGGTCGAATAATGACAAGCGTAGGGCGTCGTGTTTGCCTTGGGTTAATTCGTCACCTTGTAATTTCCAAGGTGACCAAAGTGTTTCTGGCTCTGCAAGCCATAAAGGCTTAGGTAAACTGCCAGCGGTAGATGTAGGTAGTAATTTTTTCATAATAAATAATGCCGTATATTTTAGTTAATTATTAAACGTTACGTTAAGCGCGTTATTACTGGTTGTTACTATTAGTTGTTATGACAGATAACTAGTAGAGAATTGCTCAAGAACCGTTTGGTACGGCTTGATAAAATGCTCTTGTGCAAACTTGCCTTGCTCGTTTGCTAACTTGCCGCGCTCTTCTCGGTCATACACAATTTGAGTTAGTGAGTGATCCAAGTTTTTTAAGTTTGGTTTATATGATTTACCCGCTGTTGCGTTGGCATTATAAATCTCTGGTCTGTAGATTTTTTGAAACGTTTCCATCGTACTAATGGTGCTTATAAGCTCAAGATTGCTGTAATCATTAAGTAAATCACCAAAGAAAAACAATGCTAAAGGCGCGGCACTATTTGGTGGCATAAAATAACGTACCTGTAAGCCCATTTTTTTGAAGTATTGCTCAGTTAAAGACGATTCATTTGGTTCGTATTCAACGCCAAGTACCGGGTGTTGGTTTTCGGTGCGGTTGTAGGTTTTGTTATCTGACACACTTAGGCATATAACCGGTGGTTTTTTAAAGTTTTGTTTGTATGTATCTGAATTCACGAATGACTGAAATAGCTTGCCATGTAAAACCCCAAAGTCATCAGGAATACTAAATTGAGGCTTTCCTTTATTGTGCTCTTGTAGGAGTACGCTAAAGTCGTAGTCGCGCACATACGATGAAAAGTTGTTTCCTACAATGCCTTCAATGCGCTTATTAGTTTTATGATCAACAATATTTGTTTTTAATATTTCGATTGATGGGAAGCTTTCGCCGCCGTCTTCAATACCTATCTCAACAGAGACAATTTCAAGCTCAACAGCATAACGCTCACCTTTGGTGTTATCCCAGTGGGCTAGGGCATTAAAACGGTTGTTAATCATGTTTAAGGCGTTACGCAAGTTTGCTTTGCGGTATTCACCTCTGGCTAAATTAGCAAAGTTGGTTGTGATACGCGTATTAGTTGATGGATGATAATTTTCGTCGAGTGAAACGCTCTTAATATTAAATGTAAAATCTTTTTTCATCGTGTTTATATCCAATTTTATAATTTAAACCTGATTGATGCTCTGCGCTTTATTAGCCTTGCAACTTACTTAGCTGGTTTTGTTATTCAGCGGCTTTAAGTTGTTAGTAATAGTGTTTAGCGCTAAGGGATGAGTAATTTATACGTGGATTGGCATATGAAGAAAAACGGTTTAATTTCACATAAAACATGAGTCATATTCATTACACATTATTGTTAGATGCGATTACGTAGTAATTGACGAAAAAAAGGCATAAATCGATAAAAATAAAGGATGGATGTTTAGCCGTTTAGACTTCCTTTTCGTTGGTGTGTACTTTATTCATGTTAAACATGAGGAATATTCAAAGAGTTTTTTTATAGCTATATCAGTGTATTAGTTGGTTTTTAGCATATTGCATCGCTGTTTATAATAAATGTCATCACGGGTAAGTTCCATCTAGCTATATAAGTAGATACCTTAGCTAATCTAATCTCAAAAGATAAACCGACTTTTCTGAGTACGTATATAAATGCCTGTAAATTAATAAAAGGCTATATAATAGCAATGGTAGTACGTTAACTAAGTTATACTCGTTTTTCATCACCTCACCTATTGAGTATTCGTGGATATCAAAGGCACTTGTATTGCATCAACTATTGATGAGCATGGCCCTGTTTATGTATATCAAACAAAAAAGAATCTTATTCTCAGCTTTGACGGAAAAATTTATCAAAGCTGTATTAAATTAAATAATATTAACGGGTTAAGCTTAGCTTATACGCAAGCTATGATGGCTGCGCTTTTTTTTATACCGCACTTAAAAACCGCGATGATAATGGGACTTGGGGCGGGCTCTATAGCAAAAAGTCTTTATCATGCGTTTCCCGCGCTGACTATACATACAGTTGAATATCGTAAAGCCGTTGCTGATATGGCTATAAAATATTTTGAAGTCCCAGTATCAGAACGTTTGTTTATTCATATTGATGATGCGGCAAACTACATGAAAAACACGCAGATAAAAACGGATGTTATTTTTTCTGATTTATACAGCTCAGAAGGGATGGAGTCAGATCAGGTGCAATCATCCTACTTACGCGATTGTAAAAATGCGCTCACTTTTGATGGTGTTTTAGTACTTAATATTTGCCATACCAAAATTGGGCAGAGGGAAGTGTTTGATCAACTACTTGAGAAAGAATTTGCAGGAAAGATTCTTAGTTTTATTATTGAAGGCGGTAATAAAATTGTGTTCGCTTTTAACAATAAAATGCCTGCACTTAGTGAGGATGAATTACTGGTAAAAGCTCACGCGTTACAAAAATTAATAAACGTACCAATGACGCGCTATGCAGAGCTTTTATTTAATTAAAAATGGTTAGTTTGATGTACTGTTAAATGGCGCGTTTAAATCCATCCATCTATCTGTTGTTCATTTAAACTTGGTTAAACTAATCATTCTCTGAATAAAAATAATAAAGTACGTACCCGTACGGAAACACTCATACATGGATTACTGTAAAAATATAATCGCTAAGTTTATAAGCTCGATGCAAAAGCGGCCTGGATTATTGGCTGTGCTGGCGTTTTTGTCGGGCGTTGCTAGCTTTGCACTTGTAGATAGAAAAGAGTCTTTTTCGCAATTTATTGCGTTATTTTTACTTATTAGTTGGTTGTGGCTAATTATTGATAATTGGCTTCGTGATAAAGTAGAAGAAAAGTTTGGTGTGGCTTTATCTCCTAATGTAATGCGTTTTGCGCTACAAATGGTGCAACAAGAAAGCCTATTTTTTGCGTTGCCATTTTTTTTAGCGGTTACGCAGTGGGATCATCCTCAAGCAATTTTTACTTCCCTTATTGCTTTGTGTGCAGTTATATCGGTTATCGATCCCTTTTATTATAAAAAACTTGCCAGAAACCGCACGCTATTTAGCGTGTTTCATAACTTTGCTTTATTTGTTGTTTTGCTTGTTACGTTACCTATTTTGTTAAACCTTACAACGAGCCAAAGTTTAGCTGCCGCACTTGTAACTGCTGTAGTGATTACTCTTCCGAGTTTAAACAATTTAATGCCTAATGCTCGCTGGTGGCGTTTTCCTATTCTTGTATTGATTTTATGTGCTTTAAGCACAGCAGTGTGGCAATTAAGAAGCTATGTGCCTCCTGCAGCACTGCGATTAACCGATATTACGTTAGCTCATGAAGTTGATTTACAGCATAAAAAGCCAGTAGGGAGTATTAAACACTTAGATTCATATACTCTCCACCATCAAGGTTTATATAGTTGGACTGCTGTTAAAGCACCAAGAGGCTTAAACGAAAAAATATTTCATGTGTGGCTTCATAATAAAAAAGAAGTTGATCGGATCACGTTAAATATAAACGGCGGGAGAGAACTAGGTTATAGAGCGTGGACACACAAAGTAAACTTTCCTAAAGACTCTGTTGGTAAGTGGCAAGTAAAAGTAGTCACCGAATCAGGTCAGTTAATAGGTTTAACGAAATTTACTGTTACACCTTAATGATAGTAATAAGTTTGTAATCGAATAAATATTTGATAGGCTATTTTTACAGTGTTTATTGGATGAACGTTATGAGTTTTGCATTTGATCTGTTTATTTGGTTAATGGTAGAGACTATTTTAGGTTTTTTTATTTACTCAACAGGTTGTACTATTTTAAAAATAGTTACCTTTGGTAAGTTTAAATGTGATATTACCGATTACGTATCGTTTAAGGCGAATAAAGCTAAAAATGTTTATTTAATTTGTGTGCTCGGGTTTAGCTTTTACGTGCTATTAATTGGCTTTGTTGCCTACATGAGTCATTAAATTATAATTACATGAATAACAATACGTTATTTACAGCAGGCATTTTAAGCTTTATAGCATCACTTTTACATGTAGCCTGTGTTTTTGGAGGGCCTGATTGGTATCGCCTTTTGGGTGCTGGTGAGCAAATGGCTCAAATGGCAGAGCAGGGCAGTATGTATCCTACTTATGTAACTTTAGCTATTTCAGTTATTATTGCTATTTGGGGCTTTTATGCTCTCTCTGGTGCAGGCGCCATTTTAAAACTGCCATTTTTAAAAACTGCACTCGTATTAATAACCGCAGTGTATTTAATACGAGGTATTGCCGGTTTAATCATTCCTTTTTTAACTTCAAGCCAAATCGTTCATCAGAATTCTATTCAATTTTGGATTATAAGCTCGATAATCTGCTGCATTTATGGGTCATTTTACTTATTTGGTACCCTTAAATGGTGGCGAATAAAAAATGTATGAATGCTAGATTTCCTGATCTTTTAAATTCAAATTATTAAATACTGATAGCTTATTTTTATATTGCGAAATACTATGTGCGACTATTTTTTACGCGCATATATTTTGGCTTTAGGTATCTATAAATGAATAAAACGTTATTGAGTACTTTGCTTGCAGCTCTTATTTGTGCATCTCTTTTAGCTAAAGTGCAGGCCCAAGACGTTCATGCACTTGAGCCTGAATTAGGTGTTGGCGGAAATATTAAGCTAGATGAGGCAAGTACAGCTTATGTTGATGACGGTTTTGATTTTCATGTGCATCCACTTTGGGAAAGTCGATATGTAAGTGAGGGCCGTGACAATTTAGCGGGTAAAGGTATTGCCTCAATCGCAACTGAATTCAATTATAATGAAATAGCTATTATTCCGTGGGTTGCAACGGGTGTTGATAGCGATTATACCGAGTTTAACTTAAATGCTATTTATGCAACTCAGTTATTTAATACCGTTGATATGTTTATTGGTTACAACCATTTAAGATCGCGTGAAAATACCTCTAATGCTCTCGACAATGAGGTTAGCTTAGATTTTTCGTATTTTTACGATGATAAATTTCAGCTCACTAGCAGCGCATATTATTCGTTTGATTCTCAAGGCACATTTATAGAGCTTACGATAAATAAAGGCTACGAGATAAATGAAGCTGTTAATATCGATTTTCAAACGGGGCTAGGGTTTAATGCAGGTTATGTAAGTGATGGCCATAATGGTATTAACAACCTTAAGCTTACAGCTAACGTATCGTATCAAGTTATTAAGCAGCTTGAAGTATACGCATATACTAGCTACACCATGGCAATTAATAAAAATGCTGAGCGCTTTGTGGGTGATCAAACCTTAAAAAACGTGTTTTGGAGTGGTATTGGTCTGAGCTATCTATATCGTTAAAAGTTAGCAGCACAATAAAATGGTTGTGCTGCTTATTAAGAGTTTATCAATAAAAATTAGCCCTAAATTTACATAGCTTTATTAACGTTGGTTTTTAAATCACTCTTTTCTTTTTCGTGAGTGTGGCTTTTTATAGGGGCGGAAATTCCATTATCAATTTTTTGAATCGGTTGGCTTCGTACACACATTAAATCATCAGCCATATACTGGCAGCTGCCAATATATAAATCGTTATGGCCGCCTTCGTATTTACATGATTGAGATTTTACTTTATCTGCGCATGCTTTAACTGCAACACCATTTAACGGCCCTGAATGAGCATTTAAAAATGTGGGTGCTGCAAGTAAAGCCATACCAAACACGCTTAAACAACTACTTTTTATAAACATAACAACTCCTTTTTAATGCTTTTCAGGATCATTTCCTGGCGGTGGACCATTATGATCACCCGGTGGCCCACCTGCAGGCCTAACTGATTCTCCATGTAGGCACCCTATAAACATATTTTCACTAGGACTGGCTGCGTGGTAGTGATAACCCCTTACTTCATCTGTATTACCTCGGCATTCATCAAGTGACTCTTCTTTACCGCTTGTATCACGCATTGCATAAATACCATAACCGTCTATTGCATAACCTATAAGAGGTGCATGTCCACCTTCTGTAGCAGCTGAGTCAGTACAACCAGTGGTAGAGTGATAGTGATAACCTTGGTGTAAATTTATATGGCCACCACAATCATCAAATGCCGCAATGGTATAGCTCTCTAAAATTGCATTAATTGGAGCAGGCCCTGATAGCTCAGTACCGTCTAGTGCTATACCTACTGTTCTTAAGCGGCCAGTATCAGATGCTGGAATAGGTGTAACAGGAATTAAATACGTTAATGAAAAACTATCTTCTAAATACGAAAGTTCACACTCAATACAATTTTGTTTATATTGCTCTTCAACATCAGGGCGAGCTGCACCAGCGCAAGACTCTTTTGTAGCTGTATATCTAATTTCATTTGTTTTAGTGTCGTAAAGTACCCACTTTTCATCGCCGTAGTATTCATCAAGCTTCAGGACAAATTGGCCTGTTAAATCAACTAAATCACCAGTACCTTCTTTACTAAACCAACTGCCAGTTACATCAGCGCCATCGGTCGATGTGCGCGGGCAAAATGGACCCGGCTCTCTACCTGCAGGTGCTCCTGATGTAATTAACTCATAACACTTAGTTTTAGTTCCTTGCGCCGTTTCGCAATCAACAATGTTAGGCTCAGATAAAAAGGCCCCTTTTTTAAACATAGATAAATTTATTGTTTGATTCGTTTTTTGTACTTCACTAAGGGAGCTACTAACTTGCTTAGTATTTTTATTAGTTGGTGAGTCGTCGCAGCCACTTAGAGTTAAAACTGTTGCGGTAATAATGATTGCAAACGCGCTGTAATTATTTGAGCCCATTACTTGTATCCTTTTCAGTATAGGTTTTGGTGTACTTATACTGTGGCATATTACTGGCTAAATGTGCAAAAAGTATGGAGAACGACAAAATAAGCACATGATAAAAAACCTTTAACAGTGTGTGGTTGCTAAAGCGCAGTTTTAAATTTAATTATTAGTGTTCAAAATTAATAAAAACGGATATGTGTAATACACATAAGCTAAAAGTGTTAGTGTTTAGATGTTATTCAAATACATATGAGGATTACATATGAAGTTTTTAGTGTTCTTAGGGACAGTGCGTAACAGCACGCCACCAAAACCTGCTCGCTTAGGTGAGAGAGTGTCTAAAGCCTGCATGGAGTGCTTAAACGAGCAATTCTCCGAACATGAGTTTGAGCTTATAGATGCACTTGATTACCCAAGTGATCAAGTTTTTAAACCACATTTTGCCTATGCTCAAGGTAAGGCGCCTTCAATGCTAAATACTTTAGCTGATAAAATTAAAGCGGCTGATGGATATGTAATGGTTAGCCCTGAATATAATCACAGTATGAGCCCAGCTCTCGCTGACTTACTTAATCACTTTGGTAGCTCACTATTTTCATATAAGCCCAGTGCTATTGTTACTTACTCTGCTGGGCAGTGGGGTGGACTCAGAGCGGCAATTAGTATGCGCTCGTTTTTATCAGAGCTTGGCTGCTTACCTGTATCAGCAATGATCCACGTACCAAAAGCACAAGAAGTATTTAATGATAATGGCTCTGTGCAAGCTGGTGAAGAGCAGTCACCGTGGTTTAATTATTTTCACCGTACTTTTGGGCAGTTGGTTTGGTGGGCAAAAGCTGCAAAAGAGCATAGTGAAAATGTAGATCCTCATCAAATGATAAAAAGCTTTAAATCAAATCCATCGCAGCGTAATGCCCCTTAACGAATACTTTTAAAATATAACTAATTTAGCCCTTAACTGGGCTAAATTTGTTTCTTTTATAGAAACTTAAAATATATAAATGTTACTATTAACATCTACTTATAAAAAAGGATGTTATATCTTGAAATACCTTACTCTTTTAAGTGTATTAACACTTAGTGCTTGCAGCTCTGTACAAAACTTAACGGCGCTAGGCGAAGGGACTACTGCTAATATGAATTTAATAGCTCTTTCGGAGCAGAGCGCGCCACAAGGTGTTAGCGGTACATTTAAGTTTTATATTAAAACTGCAGGCTCTCAGTTCGGTGACGTATTTTTAAATACCGAAGCTGACTATCGTGATCGACGTGCTATTACAATTTCAATTGATTCAAAAGTAGCTGCTAAACTCACCGAAAAATACGGACAATCAGCCAACACATTTTTTATAGGTAAAACAATTGAAGTAACAGGTGAAGCGAAGCGGGTAACTATCGATTTTTTAAGTAAAGGCAGAAAAACCAATAAATATTACTATCAAACACATGTTGCTGTTAACTCAATAAATCAACTTCGCATTGTTGAGTAACATCAGCCAGCTTGTTGAGGCATCGGATTAATTACTAAGATACTTATTGGCTAAGGGTATGTTTTACAGTGGTACTGTTCTTATATACAGTACCACTGTAAATCTCAATGAATACTAAAATAATAAACTTACACTTAATCGAGCTGTTCGTGGCTCTATTGGATGAAAGTGGTTATCTTCAACGCCTTGTGCTGATTCGCCAGGTAAACGCGATGCATAATAGTAATCTATATCGTGGTCGGTGCTATTAAATAAGTTAAGTAATTCAAAGTTTACTTTCCAGTGAGTCTGCTCATAGCTAATTGCGCTATTTACTACTGTTAAAGGCTCCGAACGCTCGTCACCATCGCTAGTTAATGTACGTTTGCCAATATGGCGAACTCTAACTGATGACTGCCATTGCTCACTTAAGTGCCAATTTAAACCTGTACTTGCAACAACAGGAACAGCACCTTCTATATAATCATTATTGTCATTAATATCTAAACGTGAATGCGTGAACGAGGTTTCTGCGTCGATACTAAAGCTGTCGTTAATCCAATAATAAGCGCTTATTTCTAATCCGTAACGTTTAGATGCATCACTTGGTTCTGTGTTACCCGCATCGCCAACAAATAAAAGCTCTGAGTCGAGTGTTAGCCACCAAAGTGCAGCTGATAGATTAAACTTTTGCTCATCAGCAAATCGGACGCCTATTTCAGCGCCTTCACTTTTAACTAATAAGTCAACTTGCTCTGCTTGCTCACCGGTAACAGGGTCAATATTAATAGTAGATCCGCGCGCATCATTTGAATGAAAAGATTGTCCCCAATTAGCATATGCAGCTACTAAATTTGTAAAACGGTAATTTAAACTCCCTTTAAAACTTACTAAATCATCCTTTGCTTTTCCTGAATTTACGGCGGTAATACTAGTCACGTTTGTATCAAAATAGTCGTACCTAACGCCAACGGTTGCTTCAAGTTTTGGAGTAAGTAAAAGTTTAGACTCCCAAAAGCTTGAGTAGCTCGTTTGCTTTAGTTCATCTTGCCTAACCGTACTAAGTCGCTCTCTTGCTTGTGTGTTATAAAGCCCTACGTTATCTATGTCGTCGTGGCGAAGCTCAATACCTACGGTATGTTGTATGTTTATATCTGATGTTTTGGTTTCAAACTGGTAGCTTATATCTGTTCCATAAATATTTCGGCTATCTTGCTGATTAAACTGATCGCCATTAATTGGATCATTTAAAAAATAACTAAAATTAGAATACAGGTTTAAATCGTAATTAATTACATAAGCGCTGGCTTTTATATGCTCGCCCTGCCAGTTACTCGATAAGCTATAACGGCTAGAGCTACCGCCAAGTGTGGTGTCAAGAGAGCCTAATTGAGTAATTAAATTTTGTGATATAGCGCGCTGTGGAATTTGATCTGCTGAATTCCATGTATTGTCGTATGCCATGGCACTTATTGATAAGTCACCATCAAAAGCTTTACCAACATAGCGCAGTAGGGCATTCTTTTTATTTACATCTTCGTTTATATCATCCCATGGGCCGTCATAGCCTTGCCATTCTGCCGCTGCAATGAGCTTACCTGTTGCAATGTTAGTAGATCCCAGTACAACAGCGCGTCTATAATTATCTTCTCCTATACTGAGTTCAACTTGGTGATGTTTTAGGTTATCAGTAAGTTGAAATTGAGCACTACCAGCGGTTGAAAAGTCACCTTGGCTTGCGCTATATGAGCCTTTTTGATAGTTAATAGTTGAAATAGACTCAGGGATTATAAAGTTTAGGTCGGTGTAACCTTGTCCGTGGCCATGGCTGCGCATATTAATTGGCATGCCATCTATGCTGGTGGCAAAGTCGGTGCCGTGATCTAAATTAAACCCCCTAATAAAGTACTGATTAGCTTTACCAGAGCCGCTATGTTGAGTGACCGCCATACCTGGGATTAACTCTAACATTTCGGCGCTTCTTAACATTGGGCGCTGCTGAATTTCACCTTGACCAATAATACCGCTAGATGCGCTGATTGACTCACCAATTAACCCATCTCTGTGACCATAAACGGTTAATTTTTCTATGTTTGCATAGCTATAACCACTATACAAAGCGCCTAGCGCTAAAATTGCTAATGTTTTCATGACTAAAATCCCTATCTAATGTATTTGTTATTAATGCAGCTATGTTAAATACGGCTTAGATAATTTATTGGATGCAACATTTGTTGGTTATTTGTAACTATTTAGGGGTGAGTAAAGATGGGTAACTTAAAAACTACGCCGCACGCTATTGTAATCTTATTACATAAAACTAATAATCGAGTGCTTTAAATAACTGTATAACACTAACAAGACAGAGAGCCCGTATTGAAAGCCAAAGAAATCCGCAATTTTTACATTAACGAAGAGCAATCTGTTTATTTGCTTTCGCACCGCGATGCTAAAAAGCACCGTCAGTGGCTTAATATTTGTATTAAGCAGTTAACAGTGTTGGGCTATAAAAACGTTGAAATGATTGGCTCGGGTGCTTTTGGCTTTGTGTTTGCAGGAGATGACGATAACGGCTTACCTTGGGTATTTAAGTTTTCGCGTATTACTCTTGCTCAAAGTGTGCGTGACCGCCTAGAAGACGAAGCGTATATGCTTTCGCAAATTAATAACCCCTTAGTGCCTACCTTTTATGCTTTTGAACGTATTAAAAAACAAGGGATTTTAATGATGGCACGCGCCATTGGAGAGGACCTTGAAAAAGTATCGCTTAAAACAGGGCGCTTTAGTGCCGCGCAAATAATGGCGCTCGCGGTTAGGCTTCGTAATGTACTGGTTGATTTACGCAGTCATAAAAATGGCATTAGCCCACAACCTATAGTGCATGGCGATATAAAACCTTCAAACCTTGTATGGGATGCAAACACTGATGCGCTGTCGTTAGTGGATTGGGGGAGCTCTGTGTATGCACAGTTAGATAGTGATGGTAATCCTGTTGCGAGTAACTTTATGGATTTAATGTCGGGCGATTTAAGTACAACGAATGCGCGTATGGGCGATGTGTACTTTATTGGTGAAGCGCAAATGTCGGGGGAGCAATCATCCCCACGATTTGACGAACAAGGTGTAGCCGCTACGTTGTATGCGCTAGCGTCGGCGCAGTCATGTCGCTTTGGTGCACAAGCTATCCCAGCAAGCAGCTTAGGGCTTCCAAAAGAGCTGGCTAAAGTCATTGACGGTATGCTTTCTAAAAGTAAAGCTCAACGTGATGGTGCTGGTGATTACTTTATGCGCAACATTACAACTATGGCGAAAGCGTATTTACCTGAGTTTGCTAAAAAACCAAAAAAAGCAGATATCCCTTTTTGGTATGGCAACGACGAGCAGCCCGACACGGTGGTATATAGTTCACGAAAACAGTTTTTACGCCAAGCCGATCATAACCAGCAATTACTAGATATAAACGACGCGCAACTTGACCGCTATTATAAAGAGTTTTTATTTGATACAGGCGATACCGAAAAAGCATTTTTAGCATCAATAAGCCGATTAGCTAAGTACCCTGTAGTAGGTGGGCTTAGTTTTCATTGGAAGGATGAGTCAATGTTTGTTGAATCATCTTTAATTATGCATGACGAATCATTGGGTGATGCGTTTAGCGATGCGATTAATAACACGGTAATGCTTGCTCAAGCGATTAATCAAAAAGGGTTATTTAAGTGTTGTTTGTTTGATGCCCGTAAAACCATTCAGTTAGAGCGAGATGGCACCGGTGCATTTAAGTTTGATAGCCTACCAGAGCTTGAATACGAAGTTGTAAGCATGAAAGCTAACGACATAACCCGCCCACATTCATACTTTGAAGACGGTAAAGACCCTGATGAGCAACTACAGCTACCTAAAAAAGTTATTAAATGCGTATTTGAGCTTAACCAAATTCATCATACGGGGTGTATTATTTTTGAAGCACTGCCGGACAGAATGAAGATTCATCATTACTACCGTTTACTCGATTCGAGCAAAGAGGTTGAGTTTAAACGCCTTCTTAATAAACTTATGCAATATGCGGTAAATATTACGGACGTGGGTGTTGCGGGCTTTATGAAGTTGCCATATAAAAACACCCGTGAGTTTAGTTTATGTGAGCAGCAACAAGAGCATTACTTTCCTAAAAATCCTAAGCTTGTATCTTTATAGAAAGAACCCTTCACTAAAGAGTGTTAAATAAGAAGACAAAGATAAAAAGAGCACAAATTGGTTTAACTTGTACTCTTTGCCACTTAATTATTTAGGTAAGTATTACTAATTATTAAATACCTTACTAAAGGGCGACGTTGGTGATAGCTCAAATTGATGAGTTAGCTTTTGCGTTTTATTAGTCGCTGTAATTTGATAATGCTGCTTGTGCTCATTGTTACTAAATAGCTTAACGTTAAAGTTAACTTTGGTTAGTTTACTAGGCAAAGAGTAGCGCCCAGTAATGGTTACTTGGTCTATATTGTCGCTTTTATGTTTATGCGACGCTTCTGGGTTTAGCAAAAGTCCGTCAATAGTAAATTTATACTGATGATCCGCTAAATAAACGTTCTTTTTAACTCGTTTAGTTATTAGCTTTTTATGAGCGTTAAACTCAATTATTGACACTTTGCCATCCTTGTTTTCATCAACCCCTTTAAAAGCCGGCATAGGGATTGAAAGTACAATAAACACGTTATTATCAACAAAATTCAGCGTACCGTGCTCTGCAACTATTAAATGCGCGTTTGCTAATGTTGATGTGCTCAATAAGCCCAATGTGGTTACACTTAACAGATAATTTTTTATATAAGGCATAACTTACTCCTAATTAAACTTCGCCTTTAACGCAGCGTTGAAAAAACGGGTAAGTGTCTGTTGCGTAGTAGTGGTATATCCCATCAGGAAACTCAGGTGTTACGCCAACGCGGCCATTACATTCATCTAAATCACCAGAGCCTGCTACGTATTCCCAATCTTGTGCAAATGTACCTAATGGGTATATATCGGTAGAAGGGCGGTTTGCGCTTACAGATGTTATGTGTTGGTAGCTACCGGTCATTACGGTTAGCGCTGAAGTTGCATCATTTGAGTCTGCATAGCCGTAACGTGCATATATAGGAAAGCCATCTGCTGCCCAGCCTATTAAAGTCATAGTGGAGCTATTGCCACCTCGCAGTGTTACAAAGCCTTCAGGCATACCATGATAATGATATGTGCCATCGGGTTGTACGTGTGCATTGTTGTCGTCTGTTCCAAAACTAAACGTGTCTTGGCTTAAAGCTTCTATATTCCAATTACCGCTGTTGTCGCCTAAATCACAATCGGTGCCTGAATCATCGCAACTTCCGCCTGTGCCGGCGTCTATTTTAATGCCGTTAAGTACAACACCTATCATTCCACGAGGACCCCCAAGCATGGTTGCTTGTGTTGTTTCTACAGGCTCAAGTGTGTAGCTTTCATTTACTGATTGTTCAGAAATAGTATTTGGGTTATCGGCATTAGGGAATGTACCTACTTCGTGATCAGGTATGCCATTAGCGACTATGTCGCGTGTAGTTCCTGTGCATGACCAATCTGCCACGCTGGTGGCCTGTACTGATACTGACTCGTTATATTCACTGTAGCTATATTCACAAAGCACGCCTTGGGTTGAGCTACTCGTACCTGTACCGTTATCTAAGGTGGTTGGTGATGAATCTGTAGTTGTTGAGGTATCAACTATGCCTTCGCCATCTCCGCAAGCAACTAACGATGAAACAACTAGAGCCAAGGTGCTTAGTTTTATAGCATTTACCCTATTTCGATTATTATTAAGTGCGTGTAGTTTCATTGCTGCTTACCTGATCAATTAAGTTACTCAAACAATAATCAGCAATTGTGCAAATAATGATGACAAATTAGCAATGATGTAAATAGACGAAGTATTAAAGCTAAGTTGAGATTTAACTTTATTGGATTGTGTTTTATTTTAAAATTTCAAAAGTTAAACTAATGCAAAAATAGCTAATATAAAAGGTTACCTTAATGGCTAAAACAAAACCTGTAGTGACGTTACAAAGTCACGGTATTTACTCTAAGTGGGATAGCGAAAGTAAAGCACTGCCACAAATAGAGCAATTTACAACAAATGTAATAGCTGAGGTAGATGTTGAGTTTGGCTTAATCGTAAATATTAAAAAGGGTAAAGGCGAAAAGCTTCACTATTGTATATATCATCCAGATATTCCAGACAGTCACGGTGATGTAATGGACCCCTTTGAAGGCGATGTATACGTTAAAAACAGTGATTGGAACTTTTATTTAGGCGACACGCTTTGGTTGCCAATAGAGAATAAATTGGGTGATTGGCGTATGACGATTGAGCTAAATGGGAAAATTATTGCTGATAAAACTTTTAAGGTGGCATTAGAGGTAGAGCGTACTGAAACAGATTTTTGGAAAAACCGAGGGTATTGATTTCTATTTGTTAGCTATATGGTGTGGATGTAATAAAAATTAATAAAAGAGAGTTGTAGAGCCATTTAAAATAGCTCTACAAAATTAAATCAGCGTGTTTAGTTACCCCAAGGGTTACTAGAATTAGAGCGTTGTTTGCGATCACGAGCACGTTGCTTTGATGCTTTTTTTTCCATAATACGTTTTGCATCACTAAAACTTAACTCACATGGCTCACCAGGTTTATGATCAGCTGGGATCACGCGATCACGTGGCGGTAATTCGTATTGCACATCATCAGGTCTAGGTAAGTTTTTTAGGCGATAAAGGTAAAAGTTATCTACTTTTTCTTGTGCCCATTGTGTTTTACGTAAAAATTTAACCGCTGACTTTATATCAGGATTGTTTTTAAAGCAGTTAAGTTGTAAATAAGCGTGTAGGAGCTCCCACCCGTATTGTTCAACCAGCTCTTCAACCACTTGTTCTAATTTAACGCCTTGCAGTGGATTATTACTGAAAAGTTCTTGGTTGCTCATAGGTGTTGCCTCGTTATTAAAATACAAATTGCATTATAAATTTAATAACGAGGCTTTAACAGAGTAAATAGCTTAACTTTGACAATTAACTACAACACGACCGCGAATTTTGCCTTGCATAAGTAGCTCTGCGTTATCAATTACGTGTTCTAGTGATATTTCTGTCGAAATTTTATGTAAGTAATCAGCGTTTACTAATTTTGCTAAACGATCCCACGCTTCAATTCTGTCGGATTTAGGGCGCATTACGCTATCAATGCCTATTAGTGACACACCACGTAATATAAATGGGGCAACTGAGGCAGGTAAATCCATGCCTTGGGCAAGTCCGCAGGCGGTTACTACACCCCCATACTTTAATGATGCACAAATATTAGCAAGTGTATGGCTACCTACTGAATCTATTGCCGCTGCAAAGCGCTCTTTTTGCAAAGGCTTACCAGGATTTGAAAGCTCGTTTCTGTCAATTACCTGTTTAGCACCTAACTCTTTTAAATATTCACTTTGATCTAATCGACCCGTAGCTGCTGTTACGTTGTAGCCAAGCTGGTTTAATAAATAAATAGCAAAGCTGCCTACGCCACCATTGGCACCTGTTACAAGTATTTCGCCAGATTCAGGGTTTATTCCTTGTTTTTCCAGAGCTATAACACTTAGCATAGCGGTATAACCGGCTGTACCTATTTGCATCGCTTGTTTTGGAGAAATACCTGCAGGCAAGGGGATTAGCCAATCGCTATTAAGTGCCGCTTTTTGAGCAAGCCCGCCCCAATGTTTTTCGCCTACACCAAAGCCATTTAATATTACGGTATCGCCATTTTTAAATTCATCGCTGGTGGAATTTGTAACCGTACCCACTAAATCGATACCTGGCACCATAGGAAAACTGCGTACAACAGGGCCTTTACCCGTAATTGCTAAACCATCTTTATAGTTAAGTGTGCTGTATAGCACGTCGATAGAAACGTTTTCGTTTGGTAAATCACTGCTTTCGATAGTCGATAATGAGGCGCTGTAGTTATTATCTTCTTTATTAATAACAATGGCTTTAATTGGGTTATTCATAGGATATCCTTTTAGACCGATCGTCTTTTAATTGGTAAATAAAAACGCATTAGGTTAGTAATGCGCGTAAAAACATTTCTGTATATAAAGTAAGTGGGGTATTTGATTTTGTGAGCTTGGCGCGCATAACCGCACCTTCCCAGCCAATCCAAAAGTACTCACTCATCAATTTTGTATTTACATGACTTGCAATAGTGCCTTGTTGCTTAGCTTGGTTTAAGCAAACCTCTACATGGTTTTGCCAAGCGGTGTAGCTTTGCATTAATCTGGTTTTAAACTCATCACTTAAATGGTTAAGCTCTTGATTTAAGTTACCGACTAAACAGCCACGTTTGTAATCGTATTTTTTCATTCCTTTAATTGCGCTTTGGGTAAAATTAACGATTCGCTCAAGTGGGGGAATATCTTCTTGCTGTAGGTAATGGGTAAGCTTTGCAATAAAGTAACTGTCGTATGCATCAACGAGGGCAATGCCGTAGGCTTCTTTACTTTTAAAGTAATGATAAAAGGAGCCTTTAGGTACAGCCGCTTTTTTTAAAATAGTATCGAGCCCCGTGGCGCTAAAGCCAAATTCAGTTAAGGTTTCTAGGCCCGTGCGAATAAGTAACGCTTTGGTATCGGCGTTCTCTCTGGCTATTTTAGGTGGGCGACCACGGCGTATTGGTGTTGATGTATTTTTGTCCATGTACATATATTAGACCGATCGACTTTAAATAATCAAGCATAAATTTAAATTGTTTAAAAATACTTCAAGTTAGGGGCGGGCTACTAATTTAAGATTAATGAAATAAAAGTGTCACGATTACATTTTTGTTTGGAACTTAGTCAATATTAGTCGGTCACAAATAAAGCACATAAGTGCTTTTTAGCGATTATTGAGTCGCATTTTATTTAGCATAAAACCGGTCAAATTAAATGTTGTATGACCACTTACTTTTTTAAATGTTAATTCATTTTTGCATCAGCAGCTTAGTTAAAGTCAAACAATTTAATTGCTTTTACGATTTGAATTTTACATTTTTATTAACTATTCATTAAATGTAGATTTCACTAATGCTACACAATATACAAATAAAAAGGTGAGGATATTACCGATGAAGAGACAGAAAAGAGATCGTTTAGAAAGAGCTCATTCTCAAGGTTTTAAAGCAGGTTTAGCAGGTCGCTCAAAAGAGCTATGCCCTTATCAACAAGTAGATCCCAAATCAGAGTGGTTAGGAGGTTGGCGTGAAGCGATTGAAAACCGCAACATGTACAAAACCTAAAATCAATAATAGAATTTAAGCAAAAAGGCCTCCACGTTGGAGGCCTTTTTGTACGCATTTAAAAATTAAAACGCGCTAGTGTCTTGGAACAAGCCCACTTTTAAATCTTTTGCTTCGTAAATTACTCGGCCATCTACTTCTACAGTGCCATCTGCAACGCCCATGAACAATTTACGTTTAATTACGCGTTTCATTACAAGGCGGTAAGTTACTTTTTTATTAGTTGGTAAAATTTGGCCAGTAAATTTAACTTCACCCACACCTAGCGCACGGCCAAGACCAGGGCCACCAGACCAACCTAAGTAAAAACCAACTAGTTGCCACATAGCATCTAAGCCTAAACAACCTGGCATTACTGGGTCGCCTTTAAAATGACAATCGAAAAACCAAAGGCTAGGGTCAATATCAAGCTCAGCAACAATTTCGCCTTTCCCATGAATACCGCCATCAGCAGTAATAGAGGTAATGCGATCCATCATTAACATGTTGTCACTTGGTAAACGGCAGTTACCTTCACCAAACATTTCACCTTGACCACACAGGATCAACTCTTCTTTTGTATAGCTATTTTTAGGTTCCATAACACTTATCTTCGCTTAGAAATTGCCAAGTACTTTAGCGTACACTTGTACGCTAAACAACTCGGAGCAGTTAAAAAATCAAAATATTGCATATTAAATAATCAATCAATCAACGCGATTGGTTTTTGCACTATAAAACCGCGCAATTACAATCAGAAATCATTATAATTAACGCTGTCTTATAACCAGTTTAAAGGAAGTTTATGATCCTTTTTGTTAACTCACTAACTGTGATTGATTTTTCTTACTTATGTAACAAACGCGGCGCCGTTGGCGAGAGCTGGATTGTTGATTTAACTTTGCACGGTAAACTTAACGAAGAGTCTATGGTTTTAGACTTTGGTTTAGTTAAAAAGCAAATTAAAGGCATTATAGATGAGTGTATTGATCACCGTTTAGCAATTCCTACAGGGCTTAATGGTACTGTATCTGAATTTGACGAGCATAAAACACTCGACTGTACATTTGGTGAAAATATTCACTTAGCTATGAGCGCTCCTCATCAAGCTTATTGCATGATTAACGCAGATGAAGTAACTGTTGAATCGGTTACCGAATTTTTAATTGCGACTATTTTACCGAAGCTACCAGATAACATCGAAAAAATTGAGCTGTCTCTTAAGCCTGAACACAGCCAAAGTTTTTACTATCATTACAGCCATGGCCTTAAAAAGCATGACGGTAATTGCCAGCGTATTATTCATGGGCATCGTTCTCAAATTGGTATTAGCCTAGATGGTATTTCTATGCCGCGCTTGCAAAAAGAATGGTCTCAAAAGTGGGAAGATATTTACTTAGCCACCAGTGAAGATCAAATTAACGCTGCTGATTTAAAACACATAACAGCCAAAGCGGGTGATGTATGTTTTGCTTATACATCGGCACAAGGCTATTTTGAAATGGCTATAAGCGAGTCTCGTTGCGACATTTTGCCAGTAGATACCACTGTAGAATGTATTGCTGAACATGTAGCTGGCCAAATTAAAGCCCAATACCCAGAAAAAGCAGTGAAAGTAACGGCTTATGAAGGTGTTGGAAAAGGATCGATTAGTTATGTTTAAAACACTTTTAGCAACAGCGCTTGTTGCCTCTGCTAGCTTTAGTGCTATGGCGCTTGAGTTAAAAGGACATTTAACACAAGGCGGTTTAGTTACTGGAAAGCTAGAAAACGCTAAATCAGTAAGCTTAGATGGCAAAAGCTTAAAACTTTCACCAAAGGGTGACTTTGTATTTGGTTTTGGTCGTGACGCTGAAACTACTCATACTTTAAAATGGGTAGATAACAATGGTAAATCGCATTCACAGCCAATAGCTATCACAAAGCGCGAATATAAAATTGATAAAATTACCGGTGTAGCTAAAAAATATGTCTCTCCGCCAAAAGAAGTTAGTGCGCGTATAAGCCGCGAAGCAGTTGCTGTGCGAAAAGCCAGAGAAGTAGACTCTGATTTATTGTACTTTTTAGACCCGGTTTTGAAGCCCGCAAAAGGGCGCATATCGGGTGTTTATGGTAGTCAGCGCTATTTTAATGGCGAGCCTCGTCGTCCGCACTTTGGCTTAGATATCGCGAATAAAACGGGCTCTCCTGTTTACGCGCCTATTAGTGGTACCGTGGTATTTGCTGAACCTGATTTATACTACTCTGGCGGAACATTAATTATTGATCATGGCCATGGTATTACCTCAACTTACATTCACTTAAGTAAGCTTGATGTAAAAGTGGGTGATAAAATTGAGCAAGGTAACAAAGTGGCTGAAATTGGTGCAACTGGACGTGTAACTGGTCCTCACCTAGATTGGCGTTTTAACTGGAAAGGCGAACGCCTTGATCCTGCATTACTAATGCAAGATACATTAGCAAACAAAAAGTAGAGATTATGACTGACGTAAATCGCGATGCAATAATTGCTCAGCGTATTGAAGACTCAACCACATCGGTAACTAAAACCGTGTTTCCAGGGCGTACTAATCATCACAATACTTTATTTGGTGGTGATGCACTGGCGTGGATGGATGAAGTGGCATTTATAGCAGCGACTCGTTTTTGTCGAAAGCCTTTGGTAACTATATCTTCTGATAGAGTCGACTTTAAAGAAGCCATACCAGCAGGTACTTTTGCAGAGTTAATAGCTAAAGTAGTGCATGTAGGTAACACCAGCTTAAAAGTTGACGTAGATATATTATTAGAAACTATGCACAAAGACGATAAGCATTCAGCCATTAGTGGCAGCTTTACCTTTGTTGCAGTTGATGATAACCACAGACCGACTCCGGTAGTATGCGACAAAATGATTTATGGTTTTGATTAACTTAAAGCTTTGAATATGCGCTAAAGCAAATTTATATAAGCACCTTAATTGGTGCTTATATAACCCCATTAAAAGAACACATCATACTAAATATTCATAAAGTATAACCTCAACAACAGAGTGAGTATTAACTAAAAAAGTAATCAAACTGAAGGGAATTGATAGGGGTGAGAGTTGTTGGATTTGGATACTAAAAAGGTATGCTTTTAACATACCTTTTTGGTTATATTTAGCTTTTAATTACATTTATTAATACTTACATAAATACTTTTTAAAGTACCATTGCTGCAATCCAGCCAAATATCAGCAGCGGTATGTTAAAGTGAATAAACGTTGGAATAACAGAGTCTCTAATGTGGTCGTGCTGGCCATCGGCATTTAAACCCGATGTTGGGCCAAGCGTTGAGTCTGAAGCAGGAGAGCCTGCATCACCTAAAGCGCCCGCAGTACCAACAAGCGCAGCGGTAGCCATAACAGAAAAGCCAAGGTCTAAACATAAAGGAACAAACAAAGTTGCAATAATAGGCACTGTTGAAAACGAACTGCCAATTCCCATTGTAATTAATAACCCGACTAACAAAATAACACCGGCGGCCAAAGGTTTATTACCATCAAAAAGGGCGGCTGCGCTGTGTATTAAGCTTGCTACATCGCCAGTGGCTTGCATAACCGATGCAAAACCTTGTGCCGATATCATAATAAAGCCAATCATGGCCATCATCGCAACGCCTTTACTAAATACGTCGCCGTTTTCTTCCCACTTAACTACACCAAAAACACTAAATATCATTACACCTACTAAGCCACCTAAAATCATTGAGCCACTTAGGTTTTGTGCAACAAGTGAGGCAAGTACTGCAAAAAGCCCCACAATCATTACTTTTTTAGGGTTTTCTACCTCAGCAGATTTACTCACAGTTGTTAATGGGAGCTCGGTGTATTCGCGGCGTTTTTTGTAAGTAATAAATACCGCAATAAGCAATCCAATAAACATACCTAATGCAGGAATTATCATCGCCACAGGGACTTGGGTATTTACAATGTCTAGGCCGTTATCAACTAGGTTTTTGTGCAAAATCGAATATAAGTAAATACCCCCAAAACCATAAGGAAGCACCATGTAAGACGTTGCTAATCCAAATGTTAAAATACACGCTATAGCACGCCTGTCTAATCTTAACTGATTAAAAACAACAAGTAACGGCGGGATCAAAATAGGAATAAACGCTATGTGTACAGGGACTAAGTTTTGCGAAGAAATTGCACAACCTAAAATAATTAATAAAATGAAGTAACTTAAAAATGTTTCATTACCGCTGCCTTTTGCATTTACTTTAGCAAGTAGCTTATCAGCGAGAATGCGTGTTAAACCCGACTTAGAAATAGCAACGGCAAACGCGCCGAGCATAGCATAACTTAGTGCAATTTCAGCTCCAGCTGAAAGGCCAGAATTAAACGCATCAACACTTTCTTTTATGCCCAAGCCTGCAGTAAGACCTGCAACTAACGCGCTTATGATCATGGCAACAATGACGTTAACGCGAGCCAGAGATAGCCCGAGCATTAAAATAACGCCTATAACAACAGCATTCATAGTATTCTCTATTTGGAAATTTTAATTAATTTTATCAGATCTTTAGCCTGAGTTTTACGCTCTTTCGTAAAAGGTTTTTTACCATAGCGTACTTGGTTAAATAACTGCCTAAAAGTGTTTATAGATTGTGCAGAACGAGGAAGTTGATCAGCAAAAAAGTCTAACTGCTGACTCGGTGTTAAATTATCGGGTGTATTTATTTTTTGTTTTTTAGCCCATGCTTTTACTTCATAAAACTCTTTAACCATAGGCGCTAATTTAGACGGGCGTTTCGGCAAGTTTAAATAAATAAAATAACCTATAAAACAAAAACCAGCTGTTAGTAAAACCATTAATGGTACAAGCCAAATATTTTTACTACCAAAAATTGATTTTAAAAAATCATTTTGTTTTTCTTCGTCAAAACCAAGTACCCAGCTAGACCATTGATAATCGAGGTTTTCAAGTTCCAACCTTAACCAATTAATAGCGGGGAAATTACTTAAACTCACTAAACCAAAATCAAGGTTACTTTTAAATTCGTCATTCAGCTCTTTGTTTTGCGAAAGTGAGCCATTTAAACGCTCTGGTGCAACAACGGCGGTTGCATCAAAAATAACCCAACCCTCGTTTTGTAAATATACTTCTACCCATGCGTGTGCGTCGTATTGGCGAACAGTGAGCGTATTATTATCTTGATTTAATTCGCCACCTAAATAGCCACTTACTAGTCGAGCGGGTATACCTGCGGTTCTAAAAATGTACGCAGCGGCACTGGCATAGTGGCCACAAAAGCCACGTTGATTATCAAATATAAATTGATCTATGGTGTTATCGCCGCTCATAGGCGTGGGTGTTAATGTGTAAGTAAATCCCGTACCTGCAAAGTATTGTAATAAGCGGTTATAAAAATCGCGATCAGAGTGTGTATTTTGCTTTAAGTTTTTAGCAAGTAATGATGTTTTTATATTCTTTTTATAAGCGAGGTATTTGTAGCGTTTTTCTTCAAATTCGCCAAGCGGTAAAGCTGTGAAGTTAAAGCTATTTACATCGTATTGTAAGCTTTTAGCTTGGCGACTTTTTTTACGCAATAAACCTAGCGAATTACCTTCAACATTTGGTGAGTTACTACTGGAATACGCTAAACCATAGAGCCATTTTTGTGTCGCAGGCTCTGTAATAACTGAGTAGCTTGCAATAAGTTGCTCATCATTTTCGCTCTGCGTATTTGTTTTTACATTATTATATTTTAAAAAGTCAGACGTAAGCCACGCATTACCATTAAACTCATCATGGACTATTGCTCGCCAATAATAAGGCGCTACAGGTTTTTCTTCGTTAAATTTAGCTCTAAACACAAGTTCATCTGAGTTTGAAAGCTTTGCAATATCGAATGGATCGACTTGTTCAGAAAGCCCTGTTTTAGCAAGCTTAGGCCCAGGAAGCTGCCAAAAGGCGGGCATTTTTGGCAAAAAAAGCAGTAAAAATATAGCTAAAGGAAGCGCTAAAAGTAGCAGTTTACCGCTTTGTTTAGAGGCTATTTTTAAATTATGTTTGGACTCGAGTAAGCCAAGTACTGCAAAGTTTAATATGTATAAACCACTTACAGTTAAAGTTGTTAAAATGCTTTGGTTAAATAAATACACCGATGAGAGTGAAAAAAACGTAAGCGTTGTAATTACATGATAGTGTTTTTTGGTTTTAGCCTGTAGCAGTTTAAATAAACTAGCAAGTAGCAGCATGGCCACAAATAAAATAACCGTATCCGACATGCCTACTGTGTAGAGCATTAAACCCAGTGACATACCTGCGAGTATATTTGCCAGCCAAGCATTTGGCTTTGGTTTATTACTCAGCGTTATGTAAAAGTTCCATGCACAAATAAGTGAAAGTACACCTACAAAAACAAGCGGTAAATGTGATACAAAAAATACAATCAAACATGCATATATAAAAGACAGCGAATAATTTATTACTTTTTCGTTTTTAAGTATGTCCATTACGCATCACCATTAAATGAGCATAATACTTCTAAGCATTGCTGCTTATGATGCTGTCCGGTATTTGTATTTATTGTTTTATTCGGTAGCTTTAACATAAAAGGGGTGTTTTTCTCGGTTGCTTCACACACTAAAAAGCATAACTGGCTTAACCGTTGTTCTGTATCTCCATTCATTAACGTAAAATCGAAGAGTGCATTTGCTGTTTTAAAGTCTACAAATTCTTTAACTAACAACTGCTGTGTTTTTGCGTAATGCTTCCACGACACTCTTTGCAAGCCCATCTCAGGTAAATGTGGGATAAGAGACTCAAACTCTTCGCTACCAAATTGTGTAGAAATACCTTTATCGGCTTGCTCATCAAGCATAGAAACATGCGCATCACAGTGAACCTGTTCAAGTGACGGGTACACAAATACTTCTTCTTGTAATTGAATGTAGCTCCAAACAGTTATCAAACCAAAGGGATAGTTACTCGCTATTTTAATACGTTGCACTGAGTACTTACCGCGTGAGCTGTAGGGTAAGTTGAGTGTAAGTAACTGAGGTTTACTATCAACTTGGCCGGTATATTTGTGAGTTTGCTCACTCCCTTGATATGTTAAATTAATAGATTGGGTTACTGAAGGGCTTTGTAATTCAAAGATAATACTCGGTTTTTGAGGAGCGTAGCTATTAAATGCATCTTTAAATTTAACTGTTAAGCCTTTAGCGTTACTGTAGCCCATTAATACAGCAATAATCATTACCACAAACATAAGATAAGACATTATTAAAATTAAATTATTTTGATAATTAATGCCCATCACAAAGTTTAAAATAGCTACAACTATAAAATACCAACCAAGGGATGATGGCAATACATAAATTGTTCTGTGTTCAAGTGTAATTGAGTTTTTTAAATGTTTATTTTTTAATAACTTATTAAATACACTTTGCTTAAATGATTTAAATAAAGAAGGGCGCTTAGCTGTTTTTTTTGGCATAAAAGTTTATACCGGAACTAATACGTTTTTTAAAATATCGTTTACTTGCGCTTCACCTGACTCATTATGCAAACCTAATCGATGCTGACACACACTTGCAAATACGGCTTGAACATCTTCTGGCATTACAAAATCACGACCATCAATAAAGGCCCACGACCTAGCCGCTTTAGCCAGAGCCATACTAGCACGAGGTGATAACGATGATGCAAAAGCGTTGCTTGTGCGTGTGTAATTAACAAGCTCTATAATGTAGTCAATAACCGGGCTACTTAAAGTAATTTGGCTTATCTGGGATTGAATTGCCGCTAACTCTTGTTGGTTAATACGCTTAGGTAATTGGCTGTAATCTCGTTTTTGCATATTCAAAATTAAGCGTTTTTCGGCTTCTTTAGGTGGAAAACCTAAGCTAATGCGCATTAAAAATCTGTCTAATTGCGACTCAGGTAACGGGTAGGTACCTGATTGATAAAGCGGGTTTTGTGTTGCTATCACAAAAAATGGATTTGGCAGCGTATATTTTTTTCCATCAACTGTCACTTGTTGCTCTTCCATTGCTTCAAGCAACGCACTTTGTGTTTTGGGCCCTGCGCGGTTTATTTCATCAGCTAAAACAACTTGGCTAAAAATAGGGCCTTTATGAAATGTAAAACTGTGCTCAGTAGAATTAAACACGTTAGTACCCAAAATATCAGCAGGGAGAAGATCACTGGTAAATTGTATACGCTGATACGATAAGCCTAACACAGCTGACAATGCATGAGAAAGAGTGGTTTTTCCCATGCCAGGCAAATCTTCAATGAGTAAATGCCCTTCGCTAAATAAGCATGTAAGTGCCAGTTTTATTTGTTGTTGTTTACCAAATATAACACTCGAAAGATCGTCTATAATCGCAGTAACAGTACTATGCATGCTAACCTTATTATTATTCTATTATTTCAAGACGCTTCATTACAGTGTCTACTTTTTTTGTATTAAAAGGTTTTGCAATAAAACCTTTAGCGCCCATTTCCCACGTGTTTTGTACGTTTTCGAGACTATTGTGGCCCGAACACATAACAACATGAGTGTGCGGGTAAGCACTATTAATGTATTCCAATATCTCTGCACCGTTAGAGTCTGGTAAATCTACATCTACAAATATAACGCCTGGCGGTTTATTGTCCATAATAGGTTTGGCAGAGCTAAAATCAGCACTTTCTAATATATCTTCAAACCCTAAGTCAGTTAAAATTTGGTTTAGATAATCACGAATTTCCTTAACGTCATCAATAATGAGGATGGGCTCTAGCGGGCGAACAAATTCCATATGTAGGTTACTTCTATTTTGAATACATCTAAGTGCTTTAATACTAAGCTAACCCCATCATAAGCTCAAGAACGTTACTTAAAAAACACCAATAAATAAACTGTTTATAGGTTTGCCCAACAACGTATTTTTAAAGGATTATCTGCTCTCATATCTTCTACTAACTTATATTTTCATTAATTGTAATGAACAATAATGACGTATTCATAAGAAATTCCTTAATCCAATACAACATTCCATCAAAATTTGATGTAACAAATTTGCTACTTAACTTATTGATTCAAAAATATTTACATATGAATTAGATTTTTTGTAAACGTTTTGTAATAAAAAATCGTTGACCTTCTAAATTCATTCTGTGATTATGCTCAGCAGATGGGCTTATGCTCACAAGTGCAGTTTCATTAACCACTTAATGTTTTGCTCAGTCAGCCTCATCTATACACACTGAATTAATACCAATTTCATTAAATGAAAATGCAATTTAATAAAGTTGGCATCACACACCACACTAAATAAAGAGCTTATTATGTTGAATAATAAAAAGACTAAATTTGCAATTTCTCTCATAGCGGCAGCTATGGCTACATCGGCTCCAGCACAGGCTGATATTTCTGAATATTTAGATCGCGTTGACGTAGACTTTTTACTAATGCAAAACTTTCAGTCAATTCAGGCTAAAGATGGTGCATTTCGTCCAGAAGATGAAGAACAAGAATCAGGATTTGGCCGTATTAGAGCTAATCTAATGCTTAAATTTCATATTAACGAGTTCATCACTGCCGATATAGATATTGCAGAAGAGCCTAATGACTTTGGTGGCGAAGATCGTGACTTTTCATTTCACAACGATTTTGCAGGTGTTGAATTTGACTTACTAGGTCTATATGGCACACCAAAAGAAAACGCAAATTTAATACTGCGTTTGGGTAATATTGGTGGCTCACCATTTCAATTTAAAGGCTTTCAAGACGGCGCAGATAACCAAAGTAATGCACTTATTGGTAATGGTATTACCGATTACGCAACCGCAGAAAACGGCGCACAGCTAAGTTACAGCGAAACTTTCGATAGTGGTGTAGTACGTGCTTATAATGTTACAGGTCACATTACGACTTCAAGTTTCGGTGAAGCATTTCAAGAAGACAGAGGTTATAACTACCGACTTCAAGGTACTCTAGAATTTGAAGGTGGCTTTAAAGCAGGCTTAAACTTATTAAAAGCGAATCAAGGCGACCAGTTACGTTTTGAAAATGGCGTAGCAAGTCTTGATGGTGTAACCACAACAAACTATCGCTTTGGCGATGGTGAAAACTATAATTTCTCAGCGTCACCTTCAAACGAGCGTGACACTCACGTTGGCGCAATGCCAGGGCTTGAGCAATCAATCATCCAGCTTAACTTAGCTTATCAACCATCTGACGAAACTAGCTTAATTTTTATGGTTGGTAAATCGTCTGATGATTACACATTTGCAGATGCCGCTGGTAATGCAGTTGCCGGTATTACCTACTTTGGTACAAACGGCATAGCTGATGAAAATGGCACTACTTTTGATTCAAACAGTGTAATAGAAGGCGACTCATCGGTTGAGTACTTCGTGTTTGAAGCACAACAATATCTAATCCCTAAAAAGCTATATGTAGCGGCTCGTTATGCAGAAGCCGATAACACTTCCGACTTAATTGAACAAACAGACAACACAGTAGAGCGTATTCAAGTAGCCGCAGGTTACTGGTTTAACGATAAAACGCTTTTAAAAGTTGAGTATGTTAACCAAGAAGAAGGTGTTAATTCGGGCGGCCAAATCGGTAAAGGATTTGACGGCTTCACTTCTGAAATATCTGTTAAATTTTAAATCATTATCCAACTAGTCTAACTATTTAAACAAAGGACCTAAAAAGGCACTTTGCGGGCAGTTTTATGCGTTAAAACTGCCATAAATAGAATTGGTAATAGATTGAAATTTAATAGCACTTGTTAAAACATAACGTGTATGGGGAATACCCGATGAAAAATAAATTAATTATGCTCGCGTGTGGCTTTATAAGCATGGGCGCTGCGGCAAAAGAAACAATCACAATAGCGACTGTTAACAATGGTGACATGATCACCATGAAAGAATTAAGCAGTGACTTTACCAGCCAAAACCCGGATATAGATCTAAAATGGGTTACTCTAGAGGAAAACATTCTTCGCCAACGTGTCACAACCGATGTTGCAACAAAGGGCGGCCAATACGATGTTATGACCATAGGTACTTATGAAGTACCAATTTGGGGCAAGCAAAATTGGCTAAAAGAGCTGGATAATTTAGGTGAAAACTACGATTTAGACGATTTAATTCCGGCAATTCGAAGCGGTTTAACGATTAACGACAAGCTTTATGCTGCGCCATTTTATGGCGAAAGCTCAATGGTTATGTACCGCACTGACTTAATGGAAAAAGCAGGGCTGACAATGCCTAAAGCCCCAACATGGGACTTTATACGCAAAGCTGCTAAAGCGATAACAGATAAAAAACAAGGTGTTTATGGCCTTTGTCTACGTGGTAAAGCAGGTTGGGGCGAAAACGTTGCGCTTATTACATCCATGGCAAATTCGTTTGGTGCTCGTTGGTTTGATGAAAATTGGAAACCTCAGTTTAATACCCCAGAGTGGGAAAATACCCTTCAGTATTATGTCGATGTGATGAAAGAATCTGGTCCTGCTGGTTCATCTGCAAACGGTTTTAATGAAAACCTTGCACTTTTTCAAACCGGAAAATGTGGTATTTGGATTGATGCAACCGTTGCAGGCGCATTTGTTACTAACAAAAAAGATTCAGAAGTTGCCGATAAAGTAGGGTTTGCACTTGCGCCAGATAATGGTCTAGGTAAACGCGGTAACTGGTTATGGTCTTGGACTTTAGCCGTACCGGCAAGCAGCAAAAAACCAGATGCCGCAATGAAATTTATTAGCTGGGCAACATCTAAAGAATACACACAACTTGTAGCCGATAAAAAAGGTTGGGCAAAAGTACCGCCAGGTACACGTAAATCACTTTACAGTAATCAAAAGTACATGGACGCAGCACCGTTTGCGCAAATTACTTTAGATTCTATTCAATCTGCAGATCCTAAAAATCCGACAGTTAAACCAGTGCCTTATGTAGGTATTCAGTTTGTTGCTATTCCTGAGTTTCAAGGAATTGGTACAGCTGTTGGGCAACAATTTTCAGCAGCATTAACTGGCCAAATGACCGTTAAGCAAGCGCTTAGTACGTCTCAGCACCTCGTTGAGCGAACAATGCGTAAAGCTCGCTATCCTAAATAGCATGTAATGGGCGGGTAAGTACTCAAACTTACCCAATATTTTATGTCAATTCTATTTACTTGTTAGTTATAAACACTATCAAGGGTTTCTGATTTTCACTTGATAGTTAACAAGTAAATAGAATTGGCTTTTTTAAGGTCACCTTTATGGCAACAACTAACTCGCGCACGCTTGCTCGGTTTATGCTTCTTCCTAGTGTAATTTTATTACTTGCTTGGATGATAGTTCCGCTGTGTATGACACTGTATTTCTCATTTATTGATTACAACTTACTCGTTCCAGGGGATAAAGAGTTTGTAGGCTTTTTAAACTATGAATTTTTCCTAACTGATCCGGCTTTTTTTGAATCATTTTTTAACACGCTTTACCTAGTAACTGGGGTTTTACTTATCACTATTTGTGGTGGTATTGGCTTAGCTATTTTACTAGACCAAGCAATATGGGGACGAAATTACGTTGGCATTATGGTACTAGCCCCATTTTTTGTAATGCCAACTGTGTCGGCATTAGTATGGAAAAACATGCTAATGAACCCAGTTAATGGCTTATTTGCACATTTCGCGATTTGGCTTGGCTTTGAACCTATCGACTTTTTTGCTCAAATGCCGCTATTTTCAATCATCATAATTGTGTCTTGGCAGTGGTTACCATTTGCAGCACTAATACTGCTAACAGCAATACAATCATTAGACCGTGAACAATTAGAAGCGGCTGATTTAGACGGAGCTGGGCCATTTAGTAAGTTTTTTTACATCGTTTTGCCGCACTTATCGCGCGCTGTAACCGCTGTTATTTTAATCGAAACTATATTTTTACTGTCAATTTTTGCCGAAATATTAGTTACAACCAGCGGTGGTCCTGGTTATTCGTCGACCAATATAACGTACTTAATTTACACGCAATCACTACTTCAATTTGATGTAGGTGGCGGTTCGGCAGGGGGCATAGTTGCAGTAATAATTGCAAATATTGTCGCTATATTTTTAATGCGCTTAATTGGCAAAAACTTGGAGGGTTAATTATGACTATAAAAGATAGCCGTCGTTCCAAACTAATTTATACCATTGCTGCATGGACAATAAGCGGCATGATTTTCTTTCCAATTTTATGGACGTTAATCACTAGCTTTAAAACGGAAGCTGAAGCAATTTCAGCAAGTCCAAGCTTATATGCATTCGATTGGACGCTCGAAAATTACCGCGATGTACTGTCGCGCTCGCCATACTTTACCCATTTTTGGAACTCTGTAGTTATATCACTAGGTTCAAGTTTACTGGGGTTATTAATTGCGGTACCTGCTGCGTGGTCTATGGCGTTTGTGCAAACTAAAAAAACAAAGCACTTATTAATGTGGATGCTTTCAACCAAAATGTTACCACCAGTTGGCGTACTTATTCCTATCTATTTATTGTTTCGCGACTTTGCATTACTCGATACAAAATTAGGTTTGGTGATTGTAATGACACTCATTAACTTACCAATAATGGTATGGATGCTTTACACCTACTTTAGAGAAATACCAAACGAAATACTTGAAGCTTCTCGTATGGATGGCGCAACAATTGGTGAAGAAATATTCCATGTTTTATTGCCAATAGCCTTACCGGGTATAGCCTCAACGCTATTACTCAATGTTATTTTGTCGTGGAACGAAGCGTTTTGGACACTTATTTTAACCGCTGCAAATGCTGCACCGTTAACGGCATTTATTGCCAGTTACTCAAGCCCTGAGGGGTTATTTTACGCTAAGTTATCGGCAGCATCTGCCATGGCCATTGTGCCAATTTTAATACTTGGTTGGTTTAGTCAAAAACAATTAGTGCGTGGATTAAGTTTCGGCGCAGTAAAATAGGAGAATACACATGGGCAGCATCACACTAAAACAAGTCACTAAAAACTTTGATGAAGTTAACGTAATTAAACCGCTCGACTTAGAAATTAAAGACGGTGAGTTTATCGTATTTGTTGGGCCATCAGGCTGTGGTAAATCTACATTACTTCGTATGATCGCAGGTCTTGAAGATACCACCAGTGGTAATATAGAAATTGACGGCATTGACGCTACAAAAACACCGCCTGCAAAAAGAGGCTTAGCAATGGTGTTTCAATCCTATGCGTTATATCCGCATATGACAGTGCGTAACAATATTGCTTTTCCTTTAAAAAGAGCCAAAGTTAGCCCTACAGAAATCGAAAGTAAAATTGCTAACGCCGCTAAAATTCTTAATTTGACCGATTATTTAGACCGAAAGCCTGGGCAATTATCGGGCGGTCAGCGCCAGCGTGTAGCGATAGGGCGCGCAATTGTTCGTCAGCCTTCGGCATTTTTATTTGACGAACCACTTTCAAATCTTGATGCGTCACTACGTGTAAATATGCGTTTAGAAATATCTGAATTACATAAAAGTTTAGCTACAACAATGATTTATGTTACGCACGATCAGGTTGAAGCTATGACAATGGCAGATAGAATCGCGGTATTTAATGCCGGTATTATTGAACAGGTAGGCACACCTTTAGAGCTTTATAAAAACCCAGTAAACAAATTTGTAGCTGGTTTTATTGGCTCTCCAAAAATGAATTTTATAGATGCTCCACAAAATGAAAATGCGAATGTTAGTTGTATTGGTATACGACCAGAGCATATAACACTCTCTACTGAGCAAGGAACGTGGGCTGGTACTGTCGGTGTAATTGAACATTTAGGGTCGGAGAGCTTTTTACATATAAATATTGAAGGCAAAGGGACCGTAACAGTAAAAGCAGATGGTGATTGTCCGTTAAAATATGGCGACAGTATTTACCTAAGCGCACCGGATGATAAAGTATTAAAGTTTGATAATAACGGTTTAACAATTCGCTAAAGCCAATCTTTAATTACCTTAAATAGCACCTTTATAAGGGTGCTATTAACTAAATTCTAATTACATAATCCTATGAAACCTAGGTATTTTTTATTAAGGAATGGTATATTTAAAACTATAAATAACAAAAACGTTATTGATAAATAGATAATCCAAAATTAATAAAATAATTTATATAGCAGCACATATAATTAAAATTATGTAATGAAAATAAGGACTTAGTTTTCCTTCTATTTTAAGAGGTTTACGTGGTAAAGCTATCAAATACAGAAATTAGAAAGCTAGATGATGCAGCCAGAGCAGGGTGGTTATATTATGTTGGCGGTAACACACAAGATGAAATTGCCAAAAAGCTAAATATATCTCGTCAATCTGCACAAAGAATGGTCGCATTATCTGTGAGCCAAGGATTAATTAAAGTTAGACTTGACCACCCGATTGCTAAATGTATGGATTTGGCCGAAAAATTAAAAAGCCGTTTTGGGTTAGATTCGTGTGAAGTTGTACCGAGCGATCCATCTGAACCTTCATCTACATTAGGTTTGGCTCAAGCTGGCGCGGCAGAAATAGAACGTCATTTAAAATCAGAACAACCCAAAGTACTTGCTATGGGAACCGGTCGAGTTTTACGTTCATGTGTGGATGAGCTAAGAACCGTTGATTGTCCGCAACATAAAATTGTAGCCATGCTAGGTAATATGGCTTTGGATGGATCGGCTTCACCTTATGATGTTGTAGTAAGAATGGCCGAACACACCAATGCAAAACATTATCCAATGCCATTGCCAGTTTTACCAAGAAGCATTGAAGAAAAAGAACAGTTGCACGCACAACAAAATATTACCGGTAATTTAAAACTCGCTAAAGATGCCGATGTAACATTTGTGGGTATTGGTAGCTTAGGTGAAAAGTCGCCATTACATATAGATGGTTTTATTGATGCGCAAGAACTTAAAGAGTTACAAGATCTGGGTGCTGTTGGTGAAATGATTAGTTGGGTGTTTGATAAAAACGGTAAGCTTTTAGATTGCACAGTTAATCAGCGTGTAGCAAGTACGCCATTAAAAACAAATGCTAACAAACAGATTTATGCGATAGCTGCTGGTGAAGAAAAAGTGTTAGCCATTTTGGGCGCAGTAAGGTCAAACATGATCAGTGGATTAATTACTAACGAATATACAGCTGAGCGTTTACTTAGTATTGATTAAACAAATTGATAAATAAAGTATCTGTATTAGTAATACTAGTTATTGTAATAAAAACACTTAATGTCCGATACCGTCTAGTATTGGACATAGTAAGGGCGCATTTAGGCGCTCTTTCTATAAATACATTAACTACCTATAATTTATATTATGTTAAATAGCATAAATAAATACGTAACCAAGTTACTCACCTTCATTAATTAACGTATAAACGCGATATTTTGACTATTTAATAAGCATTAACCTACTTATCTTAATAGTTAATGTTTTTCCCATTTACGCTATTAGCTTCTTGAACATATAAAAATACCGCTTGGTTATTAATATATCCAAGCGGTATTAACAATAACTTCCTAGTAGATATTTCATCCAGTAAAATTCAAGATGTTGAATTTAATGGCTTTTTAACTATCCTACTGATGTACTTGCTGAGACTTTAGAATTTTTTATCATTCATGAATTCACTAATAAGCTCAGATACTTTATCTGGATACTCATCAACAACCCAATGTGCGGCTTTATCTATCCAAACCAATGATGAATTTTGAATTGCTTCTTCTAACATTGGCGCATATTTTGGCTTTTGAAATTTGTCTTCTTCACCCCATAATATAAGTGTTTCATGAGGTAAGCTTTTAAGATCGCCTGCAATAGCTTGTGTATATTCTTTATTGAGTCTGCGCATGTTACTAAATAAAGCGGCTTTTCCTTGCTCATTGCTCCATGGTTTTAAGTATATTTCCATTAACTCTTCAGTCATTACGCTAGAATCGTATACACCTTTAGGCATGAAATCTCTTAATGTATCAATAAATTCAGCTACACTTGTCTTTTCTTCTACACCAGGTTCTAGCAAAGGTTCAAATTCTGGTATTGGCCAAGAATCAAAACATACACTATCTATTAAAACTAATCCGTTTATTTTATCAGGATGATTTACCGCCATTAATTGAGCAACACCACCACCAATATCATGTGCAGCAATATTAACTTTAGAAATACCGAGTTCTTCCATAAACTTACACATTATTCTACATTGCGCATTTATAGATACATCGGTGTTAATTGGCATATCTGATTCACCAAAGTTTAGTAAATCAGGCGCTATTACTCGATGTTCTGATGCGAGTTTGGGCATCACATTTCGCCATAAAAATTTGTTAGTTGGTATGCCATGTATTAATAATAAAGGTGTGCCTTGTCCCATTTCTTGATAAGCAATTTGATGACCTTCTACTGTAACGTACTGTGTTTTGCTCATAATTTTGCCTCGTTAACTTTAAAAATTATAATGTTTAATAAACTATAAAATTAGAATATAACCTTATAAAGCAAATTCCATCCCAAGATGTGCATTTATTAATTATTAAAAAATATTAATGTTTTGAAAGTTAAACCCTTGTGATACGTGGGCTCTAGGCTAAATAAATTTACTAACTTTATAATATTACAGCGTTTAATAATTGAGATTATTAACCGCTTTAAAAAGTGTGAAACGATGACTCGTATACATGCAACAATTACAAAAGCGTAGTTTGTAATAATTTAAAGTAATTATTCTTATTAAAGGATTTTTACAAATTTAAATATATTAAAGGTTCATATACACAAAAGCACTAAATAAATATTAGTCTTTAAAAAATTATAATTTAATTTTTTAATAAGCTATAAATAAAAATAGTTAACCGCCCTACTGTTTCTATTTATCATTCCAAGAAAGTTCTAATATTTTCAATTAATACGCTTTGCTTAACTGGCTTTAACAAAAGACCGTTAAACCCAAGCTTCACGTACTTATTATTACTATTTTCGTTTTCACTAAATGTATGAGCTATAATTTTTGTTGCTGATGCGTCAGCATGCTTCCTGATTTTTAGCATTGCATCAGTGCCTGTAAATTGCGGCATTACTATATCCATTAAAATAATATCGTAAATATTTTGAGAAACCATCAATAGCGCCTCTATAGCACTTGATGCGAAATCTATTAAAATATTTTCTTCATTAAGCATTTTTCTTATTACTATTTCTATTAGTAAGTCATCATCTACTAAAAGTAGTCGTTTAGTTTTATTTATTGGCGTTACTTTAAACTCGATAACTTCTGCCATATTTTCATTAATGTTTTTCATTTATTACCCCAGCGGCTTATCTTTTTAAAATACGTGTTATTTGGTTTATTAAAACACCTTGTTTCACCGGCTTTAATAACATGTCATCAAAGCCCTGATTTACATATTTAGATTCTGTATCGGGTGTCGATGTATGCGCAATTATTTTAGTTTTAGAATTATCACTGTGTTTTTTAATTTTTAACATAGCGTCAGTTCCCGACAATTCTGGCATTACTATATCCATTAGAATAATGTCGTAACTATTTTGCGAAACCATCAACATAGCCTCTATCGCACTGCATGCGTAATCTATAATGATATTCTGATCTTTTAGCATTGCCCTAATCACAATTTCTACAAGTGGATCGTCATCAACAAGTAGTAGCGTGTTTTGGTGATTTTTAGTCACTAAACTCGCTTTTACTAAATCAGTATTTAATGAGCTACTTGGTACTTTTTGCACATTGTCTTTATCTTGCTTCGTTACTTTGTTTACCAGCATAGAAAGCGTTATCGTTGATTTATTCGCGTTACTACTTACAGTTATCGCTTTACCACCTAACATTTTAAATATTGAGATAAAAAACTTTAACTCTAATGAAACGTCTTTATCATCTATGAGACGTGCTATATCATCACCCGATATACTTTTAAGCTCAGTTATAAAGTAACTACTGTCGATTAAATTGCTTAATGAAAAGTCTAGGTGTAAGTAATTACGGTTACTTTCATTTTTAATCTGAGCGTTAATAGATAGCGTTGTATTATTTGACGAATCCAAAACCTCTGTCACTAACTGAATAACCAATTGAGAAATTAACTTTTCATCGCTTACCACGGTTAACCCAGGCGTAATATTATTTTTAAGAACTATTTTTTTGTTTTCAGCTTCTTTAGTTAAAATCGAAATATTATTATTGATCATATGATTCAGGTTAACGTTTTTGGCCTGCAGTTTTAACTTACCTATTTCCGATTTATTTATATTTACGAGTTGTTGAATTACACTTTCGAGCTGGTCGCATGCATCAGAAATATTCCCCACATTGTTTTTAAATTCGTTAAAGCTTATTGGATCTTTAGATATTTCAACTAATGACTTTAAAGATGATAAAGGCGTTTTTAATTGACGGCTAAGCCTTGTAACAAATTTTTCTTTTAATTGATTTGTCTGTTTTGATTTTTCAAGAACATCAGCGAGTAAACATTCTTTTTGATGTGGCTCTGTATCATCTCTAAAGTAGCAAACGAAACCATTAAAATCTGTATGTCTTTGTAATACAGTTATCCACTTCCCGTCTGTAAAACCTATATCTATTAATTGGTTACGATCATCATCAAGCTTATGATGTTCATGGTAGTGATTTATAATATTATTCTGCTGCGCAATACTTACCAGCTGGCTATACGATAGCTGACTATTTTGTTTATTCACTTGTGCAAATAAAAGGTTAAATGCATTGTTGGTGATCACAGGAAATTCGTGGCTATTAAAAATAGCAAACCCATGCGGCAGTGCATCAAGAGAACTTGAAAAAAGCTCTTCTCTATTGAGTATTAACTGATTTTTTTGTTTTATTTCGTTGTGTAAACGTCTTGGCAAACGTAAAAAATAATACACAAAGGCAAATACACAAAAAGAGATTAACCCTAATCTAATTAAACTATATTTAGTTATTTGTGGGCGTACTATTTTATTCATAGGTTGCACATGTAAGCGCCATGTAGGTGGAAAACGACTACTTAAAGCGCTAATACTATTTTTAATTATACTCGGGCTAACTTCTCCTTGTTTTCCTAAAGTAAACTGTGGTGTTACTATAAAAACGTTATAATTTTCAGTGTTTAATTTGCCAATAACGGCTTTTAAAAACTTACTTAAATCAAATGCTGTAAGTGTATAAATAGATCCTTGTTTAATTTTTATTTCAGAAATTAAGAAGGCCGTATCTGCAACAGTAAATACTTCTACTGCTTGTTTATTCGCTCTATTATTGAATTTTTCTAACCAGTTTTTAAATCCATACGCGGCTAAATCAAAATTATTTTTTGACCAAAGTGCAAGTTGGTTATACTCAGAATCAAACACAATATACCCTTTATAAGTTAAGCTTTGTGAAACCTGACTCTGTACTAAATCATTAAGCTGCTCTTTTGTATAGCTATTTTGGCTTTGTAAAAAGCCTGCGATAACTAAATCTTTTTGCGATATATATAATCCTTGATTATCAAATCGCTCTAAAGCATTAAATAACGTTTTACGTAATTGCTGAGTTTGTTCATTGTAATTACTTTGCAGCTCCTTTTTTTCTATAGTATAAAGCAGTAATGCAGTGAATGAGCATAATACTAATGCAATTAAGAATGCCACGGGCGCTAAACTAAATACATGAATATACTTTTCCCCATAATTTTTTTTCACAGGATTAGTACTTTGATTACTTACTGAATCTGAATTTTTATTTAACTGTGTCTGCAATAATTGAGCAAATGAAATAAACTGATTTTTTTGTGAACCTATTAATGTTTTAGGTGCTAAATCAGCCATCAGCACTACGCCAATTAATTTATTAGTGACACTATAAATTGGATATTGTGCATAAAAGCGAATTAATTTGTGCGTGTTGTTTGATACATCATCAAAAAAAGTATCTTCAAATAAATATAGTTTTTCTTGTGTGCAGCGTAGTTGATAGCTTAATAACTCATTTTCGACACTTTCTTTATCGTTGCAGGTTATTAACTGCTCTGAATAAACCTCTCTAAAATCGATAAATTTAACAATTGGAACATCATAAAACTGTTTTAGTAGCGTTAGCGTTTCTTTAATTTCTGTTGATATTTCATCAGTTGGTGTATCTGCTAAATTAGCATGTGAGGTAAATATATTTGAGGCGTTCATTGACGTTCTCCTTCCCCTTTTGGGGGAGTATGTATCCACGTTGTCCTGTTTTGGCCGCTATGTACTGGCAGTAAAACTTTAAATGGTGGCGTTAAACTACTAAGAGCAGGTTCGCCTGTGGTGATATTAATTACTTGTTCTGCATTAACTAAATTAAGTGATGTTTTGCAATATGTAATACCTGGCTCAATCCCTATTGAGCTCAGTGTTTCACTAATGATAAGGTTATTTACTAAATCGATACCGACCAGCTCAAATGTGGTTTGTAAAATAGTGAAAACAAGTGTTTCTACAATGTTTTCATCATCTTCTAAGCGTGTCCCTTCTGGGCAGCATATTGTGCCAAGCTCTATATCAACGTTTGTGCCTATACCTACTAATGAAAGCGCATTAAGGGCTGTATTTAAAAGCGGTTCTACCTGAGGTAAATATAAATCAAGTATGTCACCTTGCGATTCGTACCCTGTTTGGCATGTATCACACGATTGTGATAAACCTTGATCGCTTGTACCTAAAAGTGGATTTCCTAAAGCTGTTACTCCAACTAAACAACTGCTGTCGGCTGGTTGCTTATCTATTTCAAAGCTTTCACAAGGTGAGCCTGTTACTACTTTTTGGGATACATAACGAGATAGAATTTGTTCACTATTAGCAGGGCATTGTTGTGGCGTGCTTCTTAATAACTGACCAATAACGCTGTTACCTAACTGCCCTATTGCGTAATTTGGACCTTGCTGCAGCGCATTTATATAACTTACATTACCGGTATTATTTAACTTGCTGACACCTTGGCTGTCGGTTGCTTCGTCGCTTAAGCCCTTTAAACACGGGTTACCTTGGCAATTTGGAGCATCGTAATAAACAGCTTCTCGCGAGGTAAACCTATCATCTCTTATGCCTATTAATGCCCTGTACGTGTTGTTTGCTCCACGATCTGTATAAAAAATAAGTGGTGCTTGATGCTCATCAAAACTTACTGCAATACCGAGTGGTCTATTGTTAACATCAACTACAGTAATTTGATTATCTACCTTAGTTTGATGGCGCTTGATAAGGGCATCCCTTACTAAAATCACCCCACCAATTGAGCCAATAATTAAAATAGTTATAATTAATATAAGCTCAATAGTAAGTATGTACCCTTGTTGATAATGCTTTTTCATATCAGGCTCCTATAACACTTCTACAAGCATTTTAAGTACGTTCATTACTTGTAATGCTGCGGGAAAAAACACCAATACTAAAAACATCGGAAAACAAATTAAGATAATGGGAAAGGTTGTGTGCATCGCTTTTTTGTTTACCTTTTTAGCGAGTAAAATGTTCTTTTTTAAAGCTAGGCCTTCAAGTTGAGCCTCTACTGCTTGGATAAGTGGCGTACCAAGTTTTGACCCTATTAACATTAAGTTTGCGAGTTTTTTAATTCCTAATACGCCGGTTCTTTCAAAAAGTGAATTAAATGCAAATTCACGATCTTTACCTGCACTTAGTTCGAATAAAAATAACTTTAGCTCTTTGTATAATGGGTGTTTTTGACTCAATCCATGATCAACCGCCAGTGCAAATGAACGTTCTAGCGAAAACCCGGCGCGCATGTAAACCAGTAACACCCGTAAAAAAAACTCTAAGCTGTTATTTATAGTGGTTTGACGTTGATTTTTACGTAATAAAAACCAGCATTCGGGTGCAAAAAAACACATAAAACACAATAATAATTTAATCGATTGGCTCAGCTCATACCCTGTTAGCTCTATAACCGTAAATGCACTAAAAGTAGCAGCCACTTTAAAGCAGTACAGGCTTATTAATATTTTATTAATTTGAATCCCTGCTTGTCTTAGTTGACGTTTAGAGATGATAATTAGCGGATACCAGTTAATGTTTTTAGTATCGGGTTTATCTAATTCGACTTTAAGCGATTGCCTATGAATATGGATAAATGAGCCCATACTTACTAAAAGCCCGATAAGTAAAAGTATATCAATCATAATGCTACCCTTAAGCTAAGGCGTAGCCATAAAAAGCCAAATAGCTGACAAAGAAGCGCAACCGTTATAAATGCAATCCCATTAGGATCGTTTAATAATGGTTCAAACCAGGTTGGATCGGTATAGCTAAATAAAGGAATTAGTGCGTAAGGTAAAAAACCACTAAACACAGCAGCGTATTTAGTACCGGAAAGCTTAGCTTTCAGCTGTTGGCGGTCGAGAGTTATTAGCGACATCATGTTGCATACGCTTTTTAGCATGTCGGTCAAATCGCACTGGCTTTGTGTATGTGTAATGATGCTATGAGCAAACAATCTTACGGTTTCGCAGTTGTATCTTTCAATTAATGGGGCAAACGACGTTTCGGCATCACTACCCATGCTCATGCGTTGTAATAGTAAGGTGCTTTGTTTTTTTATATATGGGTCTGCATGTTCATCAGCAAACTGCATTGATTGCTGTAGCGATAGCCCTGTGCTTAAACAAGATTGTACGGTTTCAATAAATTCTAAAAAGTGATGCTCAAATTTTGCTAATTTATAATGAGCCAAGTCAATCACAGTTATAAAACAGGTTACAAAAACCACGATTGAAATAATAAACGCGCTGGTTGATGCCTCTGGGTAATATAATTTAGCTAAAAACCAGGAGCTACTAGAGAGCGAGCACGCCATGCTTATAAACCAGGCGTTACTAATATTTAAACCAAGCACTCGTAGTGACAAAGTAAGGACGTCTTTTTCTTCTAAAATATCTACTTTTTTAGCGCTCTGGTTACTTTTATTTTTAGCATACAAAGAAACCAACACAATAGCTGCAAGTACAAAAGTAATAACCGCAGCAATAGCTAATAAATAATCAAGTTTAGTCATTGTTAGCCTCCGGGTTATTGTGCAGTAATGCTTTTAATTCTTTTGCATTTGCGCCTTGGCCTTTCATAAACTCAATAACACTTGAGTTATCTATTAAATCACTTTGTACTGGTTCTGCTTCGTTAATACTATAAAGGGGGCCGAAATGTGCGCCGCCATTAACACGCTTAATTTCACCAATACTTTTTAGAGTTCGGGTACCATTAGTTGAGCGAGAAACATGCACTATAAGTTGAATACTAGACGATATTAACGAGCTTGTATGGGTATCACTCAGTTGTGCATTGTGTAACTGCACTAAAGTAGATAAACGAATAACAGCATCATTTGCGCTGTTAGCATGTATGGTCGTCATCGAACCTTGGTGACCACAGTTCATTGCTTGGAGCATATCGATTACTTCGCCAGAGCGTACCTCACCTACAAGTATTCTATCTGCGCGCATTCTTAGGGCTGCTTTTACTAAATCTCTTAGGCTTACTGCACCTATACCATCGCTGTTTGTGTCGTGGGCTTCTAATTGCACAACGTGGTTGTGATGCAAATTAAGCTCAGCACTTTCTTCAATGGTTACAACACGTTCGTTTGGATTAATTGAGTTAGCAAGTACGTTTAATAATGAGGTTTTACCTGCACCTGCATTGCCACACACTAAAATATTAACGCCTGTTTTAACTGCGCTTTTTAAAAATGATAAGATGTTTTTATCTAAAAAATGATTATTAACTAAAAAGTCATCGTTTATTTTTTTATGATTAAACTTACGAATCGATACAATCGCGGCGCTGGTACACGCAGGCGGTACAATAATATGAACTCGGCTACCATCTTTTAGTTTGCCATCAACAATCGGCATAAGCGCATTGACTTGTCGGCCACAACCATCAAGTAAGCGATCAACAAATCGGCGTAAATGGCGTTCGTCATCAAACTTACTGGCAGTGCAAAGTAGTTTGCCTTGCTTATCAATCCATATATCTTGCGTGTCGTTTATTAAAATATCACTTACCTGATCGTCCAGCATAAACTGTGCAATAGGACCGAGACCCTGAATTTCATCAAATACAGCCTGAACAACCTGCTCTTTTTGATGCTGATTAAATGAAGATTGATTGAATTGTGGGATTTCACTGCACAATGCAGAGATTTTTTCGAGAACATTACTTGATAAAAGCGCGGTTGGTTCTTGTTCGTACTCTTCGATAACGGCATCATGCAATAGCTTTTTAAGCTCTTCAAAGGTACTTAAACTGGTTTGAACTTCTTCATGTTTGCTTGATAAATTAAACATAAAAACTCACTTAGCTACATATACAGCTTCATTTTTAACGCCTTTAACCACTTCGATTGTGCGACTGGTTTGTAAGCGTGAAAAGTTTTGCAAACGACCTTGTTCAATGTCATAAGCGCTATGCACAATAATTGAAACTTTGTCAGCGTTATCTATACCCGCCAACGAATAAACATCTTTTGGAAGTACCGCGAGGACTAATGAAACACCGCCCGCAGCAGAATTAGACTCTTTAGCTAAATTATCCATTACGCCACTTTTAGCAGCTTGCGATTTAGGACCTTTTGAAACACCAATAAGCTGTACATCACGGGCAACGGTTCTTACTAAGCGATTAGTTTTAGCGACTATGTCGAGTCGGTCACCTTTGTGTATGCGCGAAAGCGGAATATCCAAGGTGTTTAGTTTTAAAGTATATAAAACACGCCCTGCCGGTATGGCTTCTGATAAATTTTGGCTTTTCGCTCTGATAAAATCTGTGTCAAATAATGGTTGTTCAACCATTTTATTAGTTGCTAATTTTTGACCAATTAATGCACGTGGGTTTTGAACGCTCAGTGCAATATTTGAATAGTTACTTGGATCTATACTCTTTTGCTCAACATCGTGAACGGTTACTGTTTGACCGGCCGACATATTTTTGTTTACTACCCAAGCTGTTACGCTATTTTCATCGTTTACCTGTCTAATACCCAAAGCCGAAGCTAACATGCCAGAGGTGATGAGTAATGTGAGAGCCGCTGTGGTTGCGCCTTTGTTACTTTTACTTTTCATAATATTCCTCCGGAGTAACTTTCACTGCCACAATTTTGTGGCAGTGAGCCTTAAGCTTGGTATTCAAACCTGGTTACCTTGTGTTAGTTACCTTGTGAACCGCCTGCTGCTGTACGTGTTGCAGCATCGCCACTTGGTGTAGCATTAACAAGTGCGGCACTTTCACTAAAGTCTGATGCAACAAAAGTGAATGAACTACCATCGCCTGCGTACACGTCAACTGAATCTACAAACCCAGAGCCAGACACTTCAGCTGTGCCTTCGGCGTTAATCATCCCGTCAAATACATAGCTTTGGTCAAGTGAGCCAATTGCTTCAGCTACATCTTCAAGCTCGCTGGTTACAGAGTCACGTAATGTAGATAAACCAATTACAAGTGCTGCTACCATTGATGTAGAAAGAATGATTAGCTCTGACGTTAGTACAAAACCTTTTTGCTTTTTGCCATTTAAGTTATGTTTAATAGTTTTCATAATCGTAGCCTTTAAATTAAAAGAGCTTATGCTCACTTTATATATAGCGAGGACCATGCCAATTGAAAATGGCTATTAAATACAGGTGGTTATAGTTTTTATGTGTGTGTTTTTTAGCTTTTTTTATTTTTGATTTGCAAAATGCAAATCAATATTAAAATGAGACTTGTGAGATTACGTATAAAACGTAGGATGAGCGAAAGCTTTACTCCTATTTTTAATAAATAATAAAGTGGTTTTGGCTCCTTAATAATGCCAAATTGTAGGCATAAAAAAAGGCCCTGAGGCCTTAAGAGTAGCAATTACCTAAAACGGAGAGTTTTCCGCGCCTAGCAAGTGCTTTTTGATGCGTGGGTTCTGCACGTAAAACTTGCTCATAGTAGCCACAGGCCAATAAATTATTAGCATTCGCTTCTTCAATTAACCCTTTATGGTAAAAATAGGCGGTGCTATTTAAACCAAACTTAACCGAAAGCTCTAAATAGTTTGAAGCTATAACGTAACTGCCCTGAGCATAATGTATAGAGGCAATTTGCAGGTATGGTGAAGCATGTGTACCAAAAACATCTACGCCGTATTGGGCAATGCTTTTCGCTTTAGCTAAATTGCCTTGCTCAATTGCTAAAGTGACTCCTAAAGTAATTGCGTTTAACGGCGGGTTAGCTTTATTAAGCAGAGTATTTATAACTTGTTGAGACTGATTAGCACGGCCACTTTTATAAAGTACATATGCCGATATTGAAAGTATTGCCGTGTTATCGGGGTGTTCAAGCATTAACTGATTCACCTCATGCACAAGGTTCAAACAGTCACTTGCATTAATACCTTCGCACTTTAATGGTTGGGCATTTAATTGGTATTTTTTAACTATGTCACCCAGCGCGTTGTAAGGATTTACTGTTGGCTTGTAATCAATATGAGCGCAACCCGATAAAGTAAGCAGTAAAATTATATAAAGTATTTTCATAGCCCTTGCTCCTGTATATAGCTAAGTATCTGGGTGTCTATATTTGCCTGTTCCCACGAACGTAAGGTATTAATTGGCTCACGCACCAGGTTTGGAGTTACAACAATTATAAGCTCGCGGTTGTTTTCACTTTTACTGGTTGTTTCGCTTAACTTTCCTAGCATGCTATTGCCGTTGCCATCAGGTACAAAGTCGTGGCTTGCATTGTTATCGGTGCTAATTAAGCCACCAATAATAAGAGGTTGTCCGTCTTTTAAACGCGTTGATGTTTGCATGCTGCGTGTATTAAATGCACTACTGTTCAAACTGCTGCCTGTGCTTTGTGCAATTTCGGCGGTTAACGTGGTATCGGGTAGCGAAATTACTGGGTTTAGATCAAGTGTGATTCTGTCTTTGTCGTCAACCATGGCGCGTACATTTAATTCAACTCCAAATGATTTAAATTCTGTGCCGCTAAACACCGACCCACTACTACCTTGCTGCCCGCTTGTAATTCCTGAAGGGCTATAACTTGTAGGTACGGGTACTTCTCCACCGACCTTAAATACGGCACTTTCACCAGCTAAAACCGTGATTGTAGGGCGAGAAAGCGTTCGAGAAATACCTTCTTGTTCAAGTAATGAAAACAACATATCAATGGCAAACTGTGAGGTAGAAAGCTGTAAGTTATTAGTTAATTGACCGCCAATTAATTGCAGCGCATTTTCTATTGTTGCAGAGCCAGATTCGCGTTCAGTCATACCGTCACGACCAAACAATCCCGCTTCTTTTTCATACCCATTAGAGAGCACGCTAATATCTGGGCGCCATTGCTTTAATCTACGTTGATTTACTTCGTATAATTGCACCGACACACGCACTTGAGGTAAATCTTCAACTTCAATGCTCGACAAAACTTTACCGCCAGCCACTGAAAGAAGCGTTGCTCTGGCAATATTAGAACTTACATTACTTAAGTTTAACCCTGATGTAGCATCGTTTATTAACCCACCCGACTCGTTGGCAAGCACTTCAATACCTGAACTTTTATCCTGCGTTGCGCCGCCCATTAAATTATTAGGATCAAGAGGAGATCCCTGAGTTTGTAATGCTTGCTCTGGTTCGAATAATTTATTAATTGTATTTAATAAGCGCACTAGCTTTATTTGATTTTTTACAGAGCCTGACAGTAAAAATACATCGCTATCATCATTTGATAGCTCATCAACCGAGATGCGTTTAATGGTCACTTTATCTGCGCCCATTGATTTAATTACTTCGCTAATACGTTCTTCTTTTGGCTTGGGTGCTTGAGTTACTTTTATTAAATTAATAATAGCGACTTTGCTTGAGTTTTGAGAGGTACCACCGTTTGCGTTACCCAATCCTTGCAAGCATTGAGCAAGTGAATTAAACATACCTTGGTTAGGATTTGAGGTAATAACGGGTTGTGATGCTTGTGAGCTACTGGCATAAAGGTAGTTTTTTGCAGCTTCATAAGCGGCATGACGATAATTTATAGTCGGTACTTCACCACGTAATACAACAGCATGGCGATCAGGCGCTATGGTTAGCTGCACGTCAGGATGAATATCGTTGAGGGCATTTTCAAGCACGCTGTAATCTTCGGTTACGCCAAGTAAAAATGTTTCAGAGCTTTTATCGTCGTACCATACCATCATCGATGTACGGCCCAACTTTTTAGCTAAAATTAGTAGCTCACGGCCATTAACCACGTTCACATCAAGTGTTGTTTCGTGGCCTAGTGCAATGCGAGAAATATCACGGGTAAACACAAAGCGAGTATGCGTCCATTTAACCAAGTGCGATACTTTTTGTACCCGCTCACCATTTGCATTTTCTATATAATCTAAATGACTTTCGCTGCCCATGGCGGTAAAAGATATTAGTAATAGTATAAAAATAAACTTTAACATAAGCTTTTCCCTCAATTTGCTTATTGAATAGGTAGCAAGTATGAGACCAAGGGTTTTTATTTTTATTATCAGTAGATTGAAGTTTATAAATGTGGTTTTTATTATTTTGATTCGCAAATTGCAAATCAACAATTCATGAAGAGATTAGCAAAGGAGTAAGAGCAGAGAGGTATGGCGCAAAGCGAGTAAAATAAGCTCTGCGCTAGTTTTAATTAATGCAAAGCGGCTGTAAACGGGATGCTTTCACAGATTTTTGCTTCAGCTATAAGTAGCTCTTCTAGGCGAACATCAACTTCTTCTTTTTCAAAGTATTCGTAAGCGAGTTCTACAAATAGGTTTTTATGTTTTTCTTCTGACTTGGCAATCGCAACATAAAAGTCTTTTTCTTTACCCTCAGGAAGTGCTTGTGCAACTAAAGAAAAACGCTCGTGACCACGTGCTTCAATTACACCGCCAACCAGTAATCGGTCCATTAAAAAACCATCACGACCATGTCTAAACAGTGCACGTATTTGTTTTATGTACGGGTCTTTTTTGTCGTCACCTAAGTTTACATCGCGCTCTAAAAGTAACTTAAGCACTTGTTTAAAGTGTATTAATTCTTCTAATGCTAAGTCGGTCATGGCTTTTACTAATTTACGTTTGTCTGGGTAATGCGAAAGCATAGACATAGCCATACCCGATGCTTTTTTTTCTGCAGCGGCATGATCTTGTAAAAAAGTATTAAAGTCAGCAAGGACAACTTCGGTCCATTCAAATGGGGTGTGGTATTTTAATTCAAACATGTTCTGTACAACTTAAATAATAATGCGGGGATTTTAACGTATTTGTTTTAAAAAATCTTGTAAGGCAGCAATTTATCTATGCGCCCTTTAGCCGTAGACTCAACTTTTAACGGGTGTTTAATATCGTTCCATGCGGTGACTTTGCCGCCCATATTCATTTTTTCAAAATCAGCTTTGTCACTTTTTAATGCTAAATAATCGCATAGTTTTTTGTAGCTATCAGGCTTTGCTATATCAATGGATAAAAAATCGTTGTCACGATTCTTAAAGTACGTGTGAGCATCGTTCAAATGTGTTTCGTAGCAGTGAGCTAAGTAACTATCGTCGCTAATATTATTAAGCGAAAGCTCACTAAACGTATTTAAATAACAGCGCTTTATATGAATATTAAAGCCCCCGTCGCCGCGCGTTAAATTAGTGTGCATACGCGTTAAAAGCTGTTTTATTGATACAAGCCATGCACCAAGTTCGCGCTCTAAATAAATAAACTTAGAGTCTGGGTAATGAATATCAAGCGCTTTAAAGTCATTAAATATGGGAGTGTCGGCAATTGCGCTGGCATTTTGAAAACAGGCATTAGTATACGCGGTATGCGCTGTTGTAATGCCAAGTTCTAAAAATGCATGGCACACACTAGTTGTGCCGGTACGTGGTAAACCTATTATAAATATTTTGCTCATTAACTTTTCTTTAATTAGCCGCGTGTTACTAGTAATACAAAGGCGCTGATAATCATGACTAAAAATGTAGTAATAGTACCAATTTGGCGATATTTAAGGCTTTTTTCTACTATGCCTAAATTTTGAAACACACGCCCTACTAATAACGCACCACCTAATATATGGCAGTAATGGCTAGCAAGCCCTTGGTACTCTGCTAAAAAAAGCAAAATTAAAGCAAATGGCACGTATTCCATAAAATTTGCGTGGGCACGCACAGCACGTTGTAGCGTTGCATTACCGTTATCACCAAGCGATATTTGCTCCGCACGGCGCACTTTTATTACGTTAAAGCTTAAATAAATGTAAAAGAATGCGAGTAATGCAGCATAAGTTGAAATGATCACGGCGTTTTCCTGTTATTTTTATCGCATAAATATGCGCTCTATTATTGTGGGCGTGATAATAACACATAAATTTGAGCAGCATTATCAGAAGTTTAATAATTGCCTATGCTAAGCTAGAGGTATTAAGTTAGTAGAAAATACATAAGGATTTTATGTTTGTACCTCGTAAAGTAGCCGACAGTTACCGTGAAATGATTAACAGTATTGGCTTTTACCCTTCGATGCTTTCAGTTGGCTTTTTGGTATTTGCCATTATTACAATGTCGGTTGAATATTTAGCCCCTGTTGAGCAGTTAAAATCGTTTATATCGGTTGTACTTGTAGATAGCGCCGAAAACGCGCGGACTATTTTAAGCACTTTAGCGGGGAGTATTATTTCGCTTACCGTGTTTAGTTTTTCGATGGTAATGGTGGTTTTAAATTCAGCCAGCGCGAGTTTATCGCCCCGCGTAGTGCCAGGGCTTATTACGCGCAAATCACACCAAATGGTTTTGGGGTTTTATTTAGGCAGCATAATTTACTCTATTATTATGCTTATAAATATTAATAAGCTTGATGGTGGCAGTACGGCAATTCCTTCAATAGGTGTGTTGTTTGCACTTGTTTTTGGATTGATTTCATTAGGTTTGTTTGTATTTTTTATACACTCAATCTCACGTGCTATTCAAGTTGATAACGTGTTAAATGGCTTGTTTAGCCAAACTAAAAACGAAATTAAAACAATAATACAAAGACAACAAGAGAACCCAGTTGAGGACTTTCCAGACTTTAGCAAATGGCATTCGGTTAGCAGTAAAACAGAAGGATATTATAAAGGCGTACATACCGATAAGCTGTGTGCCATTTTGGCTGAGCAAGATATAAAGGTGTATATATCTGTAAACCAAGGCTATTTTACAGTTAAAGGTTACCCGTTTTTAAAATGTAATAAAGAGATAGCAAACGATGAAGAGCTGATTAATAAAATTCTCGACTGCTTTATTTTTTATATAGAAGAGTACATTAGCGATCATTACCGTTATGGATTAACGCAAATATCAGAAATTGCAGTTAAGGCAATGAGCCCAGGCATAAACGATCCCGGTACTGCGGTTAAATCAATTGATATGCTGAGTATTTTACTTATTCAACGACTTTCAATTAACGATATTAACTACTCGTTTAAGCACAGTGATAATGCCCCATTGTTGTACCTTCATGAAACAAGCTTTGATGAGTTATTACATGACAACTTTACACCGCTGCGTAATTACGCCAAAGGCGATGCATACGTAATGACAAACGTGCTTGAGGCATTCAAAAATATTTTGTTTGTAGCCCATAAAGATACCGATGCACGAAACAGTTTATTTAATTATTTAAATGCGATTGTTGATGACATAAATGAGCATGTAACTAATGAATACGACAGACGCGAAGTGACTAATATGCTCAACTCTATAGCGCGTATCAGCCAAGAGCAAGGTGAGAAGTTGGTGGCACGTTTTGAGCACCACCAAAAATAAAAACTTAAAACATAGTTTAATCTATGTAGTAAACAGCGTAGCTTGACGCTGTTACTTTAATCTCTCCAGCATGGTAGGCATCAGGTACATAGTTACTTGGTGCGCTATCAGCCATCATTACTTTTTCTGCGCGCATATAAGGCTGCGACTGCACATTGAGTGGACTTAGTGACGCGCTGTATAATCCTTTTAAATCAACGTCATAATCTTCACTAAACTCTTTTGCAGCATCCCGTGCGTCTTTAATTGCTAACTTTTGCGCTTTTTTATGCAGCTCGTTGTAGTTGCTTGCTAAAAATTGCGTTTGATTAATTTCGTTAATACCGTTGTTAACTAAGCTTTGTAGTAACTCAGGGTATTTATTTATATCGCTGAGTTTTACTGTTAACGTACGAGAAACCTTAAAGCCTTTAAATTCTTGATTACCGGTAGTGCGGTTATATTGACTATCACGGTTTATTGAAATTTGCCCAGCATTTATATCACCTTCTCTAACCCCCACTTCTTTTACGAGCTTAATTGCTTTAGCGATGGTTAGGTCGGTTTTATTTTTAGCAGCAATTAAGTCTTTATCAACTTCGGTAATACCTACGCTAAGCTGCACGTAATCTGGCATTGTGGTAAGAGTAGCTTCGCCTTTAACATAAATATGAGGAGCATCGGGAGTCGCTGCCGCAAGTGCATCAAAACTAAGTACGTTAAAAGCCAGTGCACTACCTAAAACGAGTGTCAGTGTTTTCATTAAGTCGATCCTTTAATTTTGTAAATGCTATTAAAGACCTTACGTGGTTAATTAAATATGAACAAGCACAAAAAAACAGGCAATTGCCTGTTTTTTGTTAATGGCTGTAACTTAACGTACAGCTTCATTTACTTTAAATTACGGGTACCGTTATTAAACACTACAACGTTTATAGTTACGGTATTTTGGTAACCAGTAATTTTTGTCGATTGCTGCCCATAATGCGTCATCCGTAATCTCAAGAGCAACGCCCTCTTCGATTGCCTTTTTAGCGATGGCAAATGCAATACGTTTACTTAGCGTTTCAATTTCCGTAAGGGCTGGTAATAAACTACCTTTACCTGTGTTTGCACGTGGCGACGACTCTGCAAGCATTTCGCTAGACACACTTAACATTGCATCTGTAATGCGTGTCGCTTTAGCGGCAATAACCCCTAAACCAATACCCGGGAAAATATAACTGTTGTTACATTGTGGGATTGGGAACGTCTCGCCATTGTACTCAACAGGATCAAATGGGCTACCTGTGGCAACAAGTGCTTTACCGTCAGTCCACTTAATCACATCAGCAGGATGCGCTTCTACTTGCTTAGATGGATTACTTAATGGGAAAATAATTGGCTGTTCACAACCGGCATGCATAGCGCGTATTACTTGTTCTGTAAATAAGCCAGGTTGGCCAGAAACACCAATCAAAATGTCAGGCTCAGCACAGTGCATAACATCAAGCAGTGATGCGTACTCGCCGCTGTACGTCCAATCACTTACTGAACCTTGAGGTTGTGCAAGTGCTTGTTGGAAATCGCGTAAGCCTTCCATACCCTCTGTGAGTAGGCCAAAACGGTCAACCATAAATACTTGGCTACGCGCTTGAGCTTCTGAAATACCTTCAAAAACCATTTGGCTAATAATTTGCTCAGCAATACCACAACCAGCAGAGCCTGCACCCACAAAAACTACTTTTTGTTGGCTAAGGGTTGAATTTTTAACGCGACACGCTGCAAGTAAAGAACCGACCGTTACAGCCGCAGTACCTTGAATGTCATCGTTAAAGCTACAAATTTCATTGCGGTAGCGCTTAAGTAATGGCATTGCATTTGGCTGTGCAAAATCTTCAAACTGAAGTAATACATTTGGCCAGCGACGTTTAACCGCTTTAATGAATAAATCTAAAAACTCATCGTATTCGTCTTGAGCAATTCGCTTATGGCGTGCGCCCATGTACATAGGATCGTTTAAAAGCTTTTCGTTATTAGTACCCACATCAAGCATTACAGGCAATGTGTATGCTGGGCTTATACCACCACACGCTGTGTAAAGTGACAATTTACCAATTGGAATACCCATGCCACCAATACCCTGATCGCCAAGGCCTAAAATACGCTCGCCATCGGTTACAACAATAACTTTTACTTTACCTTTGGTAGCGTTGCGTAAAATGTCGTCAATTTGGTAGCGATCTTCATACGAAATAAATAAACCACGTGCGCTGCGATAAATGTCAGAGAATTTTTCACAAGCATCGCCCACTGTCGGTGTGTAAATGATTGGCATCATTTCTTCAAGGTGGTCACGTACTAAACGGTAGTAAAGTGTTTCGTTGTTATCTTGAATCGCACGTAAGTAAATATGCTTATTAAGGTTGTCGGTAAAGCTAGAATACTGCTGATAACAACGCTCAACTTGCTCTTCTATTGTTTCAAAGCGAGGAGGAAGTAAACCAGCAAGATTGAAATTTTCGCGTTCTTTTTTACTAAAGGCGCTGCCTTTATTTAATAGCGGTGTTTCAATTAGGCCAGGGCCAGAATGATGAATATATAAGTAGTTAGGATCAGTATTAGTTGTCATATTTCCAGGCTTTAACGGAGTCTTAAGTTATGATCTGTCATTATCAGTGTTAGAGGTTTAATTGCAACGACAATTAAGCTAGTCAGACCATTGAGAGAAAATACATGCGGGCTTCACTGCCCGCATGTATATTATACATAATTTAAAATTTGATAGTGGCGTTATTATCAGTTAAATCAGATAACGCAACACCTTCACGGCGCGGATCAGCGCCACCATATAAGGTATTATTTTTAACTTCAACTGCGTGTAAGCCTGAATTTAAATCAATAATACGTACATTGTGGCCGCGTTTAGTAAGCGCAGGCGCAATGGCTTCAATGGTTGTGCCTTTTTCAAGGCTGGTGTAATCGTTACGATTTGTTGTACGCGGTAAGTTAATGGCGTCTTGCGCTGATAAATTCCAGTCAATAACACCCACAACAACTTGTGCAACGTAATCGATGATACGGCTACCACCAGGTGAGCCTACGATTAAGCGTAAGCTACCATCTTTATTAAATACCATTACCGGTGACATAGAGCTACGCGGGCGTTTACCAGCCTCTACACGGTTTGCTACAAGCTTGCCGTTTTTACGTGGCGATAACGAAAAGTCAGTTAGTTGGTTATTTAAAATAAAGCCATTAACCATAACCGTAGAGCCAAACGCCATTTCAATTGAACTAGTCATCGAAACGGCATTACCTTTACTATCTACAATAGAGACATGAGAAGTAGAAGGTAACTCGTATGAATCATCCATTGCATAACTTAGGTACCCTACTGGATTACCGGCTACGGCTTTTTGGTCTGTTTCGGTAATTAATTTAGCGCGTGAGGCAATGTAATCTTTGTTTAATAGCTCTTTTGTAGGTACTTGCGTGAAATCGGGATCGCCCATGTACATATCGCGATCGGCAAATGCAATACGCGAAGCTTGGCTAAAGTAATGAATCGCCTTTTCGCCATTTGGTTTAAGTGCGCTCATATCTTTATGCTCAAGTAGGCCAAGCATTTGTAGCACAGCTACACCGCCACTACTTGGTGGCGCCATAGAACACACGTTATAAGCACGGTATTGTATACATACCGCATCGCGTTCTTTACTTTTGTAATCTGCTAAATCTTGCACACTTAATTTACCAGGGGCTATTTTAGAGTGCTGTACAGCATTAACCATTTGTTTAGCGTTTTCGCCTTTGTAAAATGCATCAATGCCCTGCTTTGCAATGTCTTTGTATAAATCAGCAAGCGGTTGATTCTTTTTAACACTACCTACTTCAATTAACTTACCATTTGGGTAAAAGTATTCGTTAATAATCGGCATACTCAACACGCCTGGGTTTAACTGGCGTGCTAATAAGCCATGTAAACGCGGCGAAATTACAAAGCCTTGCTCTGCAAGTTCAATAGCCGGTTTAAAAAGCGCTTCCCATGGCAATGTACCGTATTGTTTATGCGCGCTTGCAAAGGCATGTAAAATACCGGGTACACCAACAGAGCGTCCACCTACTACGGCTTCAATCCATTTAACGGCTTTACCGTGTTTATCTAAAAACAGTGTTTCGTCTGCATTTGCAGGTGCAGTTTCGCGGCCATCAAAACTAGTCAATTTATTGTTAGCTTTGTTGTAATACATCATAAATGTACCACCGCCAATACCTGAGGATTGCGGTTCAACTAAAGTAAGCACTAGTTGAGTAGCAATCGCAGCATCTACGGCACTGCCGCCTTGGGCTAAAATTTGTTGACCGGCTTTTGAGGCATATGGATTTGCCGCAGCTACCATGTATTTATCACCTTGCACTACTTTTTTATGGATTAATCCGGTAGCAGCTTCAGGTTCGCGAGTTTCAATTTGAGTTGCTTGCTGTGCAAATGAAGGCAGTGATACTGCGCACAGTCCAATGGCAAATAATGAGTTAAGTTTAAAATGCATAAAAATACTAAAAACACTTAATTACGTAGTTGTATTTGGCATCTTAAAGTTAAACGGGCACAATATGCAAAAATTTTGACTAAAAAAATGTAATAAAATGCTTAATTTACCTATTCAACCTCGTTATATATTACCGCCTATTATTTTGCTGCTTTTTAGTACCATTTTTGCTGCATTTGATTTAAATAGTTTACTTGAATTTAACCGAAGCCTAATTGATGATGGCGAACTGTGGCGAATCTTTTCTAGCCAATTTGTTCATGCTAATTGGGCTCATTTGGGACTAAATGCCAGTGGTGTTTTACTAATATGGTTACTACATGGCGAATACACATCACCTACTCGTTACGCCGTTAATATAAGTGCGCTGGCACTGTGGTGTGGACTTGGCGTGTATTGGTTTTGCCCAAGCATACATATTTATACCGGATTAAGTGCTCTGCTGCATGGCGTAATTATTTGGGGGGCAGTTAAAGATATAACTGTAGGGCTTAAGTCGGGGTATTTATTATTTATAGGCGTATGGATTAAAATAGCGTTTGAGCAATTTAGCGGCCCTAATGCTGATATAGGAAAGCTTATTAACTCCACTGTGGCTATTGATGCACATTTAATTGGTGTAATTGGCGGGACTCTGCTTGCCATACCACTGGTTATAGAGCTCTTTAAAAAGAAAAAATAAAGTTAGATTTTGTTCAACCCAATAAAAACGCCGCATTAGTTAACTAAACCAATGCGGCGTTTTTGTTTTTATAATTAAAGCTTAAAGCGTTTCTTTAAATAATTTATGAATACGGCGGTATTCGTCTAACCAGCTTGAAGGCTGTACAAAGCCATGCGGTTCAACAGGGAATATAGCTGTTTCAAAGTTTTGTTTTTCAAGCTCTATTAAGCGCTGTACTAAACGCACTGAGTCTTGAAAAAACACGTTATCGTCAACCATTGGGGCATTAATTAATAAACGTTTGTTTAAGCCCTCAGCGTAATAAATTGGCGAGCTGCGCTCATACGCAATCGGGTCAACATCAGGATGGTTTAATATATTAGCTGTATAACCTGTATTGTAATGTGCCCAATCGGTAACAGGTCTAAGTGCCGCACCCGATTGAAACAACTCAGGCGCGGTAAACAATGCCATAAAGGTCATAAAGCCGCCGTAAGAGCCACCATAAGTGCCGACTGCTTTGGTATCAACGTTGGCATTTTGCGCCATCCATTTAACGCCATCGGCTAAATCTTGTGTTTCAGGCGTTCCCATTTGACGATAAATTGCGGTGCGCCAATCACGCCCGTAACCTTTAGATGCGCGGTAATCCATATCCATTACTATGTAACCTTCATCAGCGAGCAATGAATGAAACATAAATTCACGAAAATAAACCGAAAATCCCATATGTGAGTTTTGTAAGTAACCCGCGCCGTGGTTAAAAATAACCGCTTTGCGGTTTTTACCTACTTCACCTTCAACGTAATCAGCTGGGTAGTACACTTTTGCGTATATTGGTTGTTCGGTATGGCTAGATGGCACGGCAACAATTTTAGGTGCAGTTAGCTTTTTAGCTAAAAACTCATCCGACACTGTATGGGTTAAGCGCGTTGCTTTTGTATTGGCTTGTGCGTCAGCTACATAAAGCTCATTAGGCATGGTAATTGTAGAGTGCTTAAGGAGTAACTTAGTTTCATCTGGGCTTAACGTGTAATCGGTCATGCCATTTAAGTCAGTAACTTGCTCGCTATTACCTGTTTGTGGGTTAACACGGTAAATTTCGTACAGACCTGGGTGTTCAACATTCGCTTTATAATAAATTGCGCTGTCGTCACTTGTAAGCGTTAAGTTAGAAACCTCAAATTGGCCTTGTGTTAGCGCGGTTGCACTACCATTAACTGGTTTTTTATAAAGCTGGCTGTAACCCGACTCTTCCGATAGGTAATAAAGCGTGTTCGAGTTATGTAACCACCCAAAGTCGTTAAACGCATAAGCAATCCATGCGTCGTCATGCAGGCGATGTTGCGACACAAGTTTGTTGTTTTTAAAATCTACAGTAGCAAGCCAACGGTCTTTGTTATCCCATGCTTCGAGCATGATAGCCACTTGCGAGCCGTCATCGTTCCATACTATTGGGCTTTGCTCAAAACCCCAGTCCATAATAAGGTTAATGCCACGAGGCGCCTTTTTAGACTTATATGTTTTACCATCACGTGCGTAATTTTCTTTTTTCACTGCGGCTAAAACATCTTCGTCAAAGCCCGGTAAAGTATTAAAGCTAAGTGAAGTTTGCTCTTTGTTAGTTAAATTGATGTAGACAAGCTTTGAGGTTTCTTCTTTAGCATCTGCAACACGGCGGCGTGCTTTTTTAGGCTCGATGGTTGCATCATTAGTGATGTAATTTGGCATAATATCGCCATCACCACGCCAATCAGTTTGCTTTTGTACAACGACTAATAACGCATCACCATTTGGCGAAAGCTGAGCCTCTGCAACTTTATTACCGTCACCTAAGTAGTAAGCCGTGCTAGCAATTGAATCGTTTTGTTCATTAATTTGCTCACTGCGTGCTTGCTTATCTTTTTTATTTTTTTGTTGAAGCGCCACAAACTTAATCAATTTATGCTGCTCTTTAGCAATATACGTGCTTGGCTCTTCAATCCCTTTTGGCTCATCAGTAAGTTTTAAGTTAGCAAGCTCGCTCGTTAAGCCTGTTTTTAAATCAACTTTAAAAAACACATTGCCTTGGCGGTAAACTAAATCGCCATTATTTAAAAATTGTGGTTTAGACTCGTTTGCTGATGTAGCTGTAATTTGCTTAAGTTCACCGGTTTTTAGGTTTTTAACAAACACATTGCCTTTAAATGTGTAAGCCGCCATTGTTTTATTTTTAGAATAAACGGTTTTATTAGAACCCATAGTATGAAGTTTATTAAGAGCTACTTGCTCTGCTGTTTGGCTAGTAACCGATTGGCTAAATAAATTGCGTAGTGTATTACCTTGCTCTTTTTGAGCATAAATAATAGTGGCCGAATCGCTAGCCCAGTAAGCATTCTCTGGCTGATTGCCCATCCAATCAGGGTCGGCCATTGCTTGTTCTAGCGTTATTTTTTGTGAGCCGATATCAGCTGGCGTGTTCACAACCGCAGCAACCTTACTTGCTGGTAAAGCACTTTGCTGTGTTGAAGAGGTGTTAGCGGTAGCGCTACAGCCTACAAGCATAACACTTGAGGCAACAGCTAAGGCCACTAACGTTTTAGATGAAGAAAAATTAAAAATCATAGTGCTTCTATACGGTTATTATAATTAGGCCGTATTTAAGCAGAAGCACTCAAGTTATTGCAATTATTTAAGACAAATAGCCATTAAACAGGGTAAAGCTCAGTTACTAATTGTAATAGACGTTATTCAATTACTAAATCAAGCCACACCATGCGGTGATCGCTCGATGCGTTTCTATCTTTAATTAAACGATATTCATTACTGGTTTTAGTTGGCCAAAACACCCCACCGTCCTTAATTTTTAAACCATAGTTTGATGGTAAAACGTAATCAACACGGGCTTGCCAATTAGCACTGTAATTTTGTGCATATGGCACATCATACTGCTCTTTAGCACCTTCGCTTTTTGGAACAAAGCTTGCGTTGATAAGTGGGTTTTTAAGTAATTGGTCGGTGGTATTTGTACGGGCTTTGTCCCCCTCAGGGGCTGCATTTAAATCGCCTAAAATAACAAAACGAGAGTGAACTTTTAAACCGCCCTTTTCGCCTTTATCGTCATAAATATACTTAGCATTTGAAACGTAATCGGCAATTAACCTTACTTCATCGTGGTTACGCTTGCCGTTTCTATCCTCTTCACCGTCAAATACAGGCGGTGTTGGGTGAGATGCAATAACATGAATTGTTTTATCATTTACGCTAATAGGTAAATCCCAAAACGATTTAGAACTGAGCCTAAGTGATTGCCATTCTTGTGCGTTATACCAGTTTTCACCTGTTTTAGGCATTACAGGCATTTGTGCATTTGGCATGTCTTTATATTTAAAGGTTTGAAGGGTTCTTACTTTATCAAAATTAATTGGGTATTTTGACAAAATAGCCATGCCATAATGCCCTTCAAAAAAGCCAAAGCCTTGTGCATCGCCAATCACGCCATTTTTTTTGCCATCGTTATCTAAATCAAACTCGGTAGCTAGGCCTGTATTTACAGGTGCAATATAAGAGTAAGGGTAGTTAATAGCGGCTTGTTTTTGCTGACCTACATTTAAATAATGCTGATTAAAGTATTCAATGCCTTGCTCTTTTGGGATGTAATCAAATTCGTTAAGTAAAATAATATCAGGGCGAACACGCTGAATAATTTCCGCTATGTTCTTAATTTGCTGGTGGTTAGCTTTAAGTGCATTAACTAAAGCATCACTTTTAACTTGCTCACCTTTAGGCGTGTGATTAGTTGCATCCATACTTACATTAAAAGTTGCAACACGAAGAGATTCCGATGCAAATGTATTTAAGCTAAATAATGCAGTAATGGCTAGCACGCCAGATATTGTTTTTAGTTTCATTGTTTTACTTCACAAATTTAAAATTAGACTTTAACAGTATTACATATTCAAAGCCCATTTTTATGACAAAAAAATACCGGCTTAAGCCGGTATTTATATAAAGGTATGATAACTATTCACTGAGCACTAAATTGGCAGCTGCTTTTAAAATACCAGGATAATCTTGCTCTGGTAGGTACTCTGTAAGTTCACCAAGTTTGTCTGCAAGCTCACTCATATTAACAGCTGATACATTAATATGGCCCATTTTACGACCTGGCTTAGCTGTTTTACCGTACCAATGGCTCGTTACATCAACTGTTTTTAATACTTCACTTGGAATACTTGGTTGGCCTAATACGTTTATCATCGCGGTAATGTGTTTAAGCTCTGTATTACCAAGCGGTAAGCCTGCAACAGCACGCATGTGGTTTTCAAACTGCGAGCAATAGCAACCTTGTTGCGTCCAGTGGCCAGAGTTATGTACGCGCGGTGCAATTTCGTTAACGAGTAACGTGCCTCTTACATCAAAAAACTCAATTGCTAATACGCCAACGTAGTTAAGCTCGTTTGCTATTTTTGTAAATGCATCGTTTGCTTGAGCTTCAACACTTTGATTATTTTTACCGGCAATAGAAAGCGTTAATACACCATTTGTGTGCTCGTTTTCTGTTAGCGGATAAATAGCAACATTACCGTGTTTATCGCGCGCACCAATAATAGATACTTCACGATCAAACGGAATCATTTTTTCAGCAATAATCGTATGTGGCGCAAGTTCGGTGCCTGATGCAATAAAATCAGCCATTTGTGACCAAATCTCGTCTATTTGATCATCAGATTTTAAACGCCATTGGCCTTTTCCGTCGTAACCCGCTTGGCATGTTTTAATTACAAGTGGTTTACCTAGAGTTTTAACGGCAAGTTCTAAATGCGCTTTTTCCGTAATTAATTGGTACGGCGCACAAGTTACGTTTGTTTTATCAAGCAATGCCTTTTCAAGCGAGCGATCGCCACCGGTTTTAATTGCGGCTTTTCCTGGGTAAAACTTATTACTGTTACAGCAAAGGGTTAATACGTCATCAGGAATGTGCTCAAACTCGGCAGTAATGGCATCAGCGTTTGATATTGCTTGCTCAAGCGACGTGTTATAAATGTCACCGGTTAGCGGGTGCATAATTTGTTTACTGCCTACATCGTACGAAACAACGTTTAAATTAAGCGGCGCGCCTGCAAGGCTCATCATACGTGCAAGTTGCCCTGCACCTAATATTAAAATATTCATTATTACTCTGCAGGGTTTGGATTAGCTAATATAGTGTCGGTTTGAGCTTTACGAAACGCTTCAATTTTTGCAAAAATTTCTGGATTTTGACATCCTAAAATTTGTGCAGCTAATAAACCCGCGTTTGCTGCGCCCGGCTCACCAATTGCAAGCGTACCTACTGCAACGCCTTTAGGCATTTGGCAAATAGATAAAAGTGAATCAACACCATTTAATGCTTTTGATTTTACAGGTACGCCAAGTACAGGAAGCGACGTAAAAGCAGCCGCCATACCAGGTAAATGCGCTGCGCCGCCAGCACCAGCAATAATAACTTTAATACCACGTTCTGCGGCTGAACTTGCGTAATCAGCAAGTAATTGAGGAGTGCGGTGTGCAGACACGACTTTGGTTTCGTACTTAATGCCAAAATGCTCTAGCATAAGTGCTGCATGTTCCATGGTTGGCCAATCTGATTTTGAACCCATAATAATGCCAACAGTCATAAATACTCCTCAGTAATGTATTTTAAAAATAGCGGACTTATGTCCGGTTTTAGGCGGGTATTATACCCAAACCAAGTTTAATTGCGACTCACAAAAACAAAAAAAGCCATGTTTAAACATGGCTTTTTAGAGTTAACGGGTAAATAGCTAATTAAGCTTCTTTACTCGCAAGGTATTCTGCGTAGTTGCCTCTAAAGTCGATAACTTTACCGTCTTTAATTTCCCAAATACGGGTCGCAACCGATGACACAAACTGACGGTCGTGGGAAACAAACATTAATGTACCCTCGTAAGCTTCAAGGGCTAAGTTAAGCGCTTCAATTGATTCCATATCCATGTGGTTAGTTGGCTCATCCATTAACAATATGTTTGGCTTATGCATCATAATTTTACCAAACAACATGCGGCCTTGCTCACCACCTGAAATTACTTTAACTGATTTTTTAATATCGTTTTGAGAGAATAACATACGGCCTAAGAAGCTACGAACCACTTGCTCGTCGTCGCCTTCTTGTTGCCATTGCTCCATCCACTGAAACAAGTTCATGTCGGTGGCAAACTCATCAGCGTGATCTTGCGCGTAGTAACCAATATTCGCGTTTTCTGAGAACTTAAACTCACCAGCTTTAGGTGCTAGGCGCCCTGCTAATGTATTAAGTAATGTTGTTTTACCAACACCATTTTCACCAATAATAGCAATACGTTCGCCAACTTCTACTAAACCTTCAAGTCCAGAAAACAACGTATTGTCGTCAAAACCTTGTGTTAAGTTTGTCATTTCAAGTGCGTTTCTGAATAACTGCTTTTCTTGATCAAAACGGATAAACGGCGTTTGGCGTGAAGATGCTTTAACTTCGTCTAATTGGATTTTGTCGATACGTTTAGCACGCGATGTTGCTTGCTTAGCTTTAGATGCATTAGCAGAGAAACGAGATACAAACTGTTGAAGTTCAGCAATTTGGTTTTTCTTTTTCGCGTTTTCGTTAAGTAATTGCTCACGTGCTTGCGTTGCTGCAAACATGTATTCGTCATAATTACCTGGGTAAATACGAAGCTCGCCGTAGTCAATGTCGGCCATGTGTGTACACACAGAGTTTAAAAAGTGACGGTCATGCGAGATGATTATCATGGTACAGTCGCGCTGATTTAACACGTCTTCTAACCACTTGATGGTGTAAATATCCAAGTTATTAGTAGGCTCATCAAGTAGCATAATGTCTGGGTCTGAAAATAATACCTGTGCAAGTAGCACGCGCAGCTTAAAACCCGGTGCAATTTCTGACATTGGGCCAAAGTGTTGGTCAGTGCCAATACCTACACCTAATAAAAGCTCACCTGCTTTAGATTCTGCAGAGTAACCATCCATTTCAGCAAATTCAGTTTCAAGATCGGCTACTTTCATACCGTCTTCTTCACTCATTTCAGGTAAAGAGTAAATACGGTCTCGTTCTTGTTTAATTTCCCACAACTCTTTGTGGCCCATAATCACGGTATCGATTACTGAGTATTCTTCGTAGGCAAACTGATCTTGGTTAAGTTTAGCAACGCGTTCGTTAGGATCAGTACTTACATTACCTGCAGACGCTTCGAGCTCACCACTTAAAATTTTCATAAATGTTGATTTACCACAACCATTTGCACCGATTAAACCGTAACGGTTACCATCGCCAAATTTTGCTGAGATATTTTCAAATAATGGTTTAGCACCAAATTGCATGGTGACATTAGCTGTACTAATAATAGCGCTACCCTCCAAAGGAGTAATGATGTATTTAAATTGCGCGCAGTTTAAACCAAAATGGCCTGTTTTTCTATGAAAGTTTAAAAGCAAACCACTGCGTTTTAGCCATTTATTATGGCTATGTAGTTAGTAGTAAAAATAACGGATTAGATTTAATGGTTTCGTTAATTTTTATTCAGCTTATTCTAATTAAAATCCATAAAGTATGTTTTATAAACGGGCATAAGAGATTAGAAATTACGATACAAATTAGAGTAAAAACACTTTTAACGTATTTGTGTGTCTACTTAACTCATTTTTGTTCACCCTATAATAATAAAAAGTTATATTTATGAAAATAAAGTACTTTTAGAGCTTTTACACTAGTTACTACTTTTTAACCAAGATGAAATTAATTCAAATTACAATTTTTATACATCGCTAATTTCTCATCCTATTTACCTACCAAATCATTAAAAACATAAACTTTTGCAACACCTGAAAAACAAAATTAACCTTTAGTGAATATCCGTTAAGTTTAACGATTAATTTTATTGAGTATTTTTCACTTTTGAGCCGTTTATTGCTTTGTTAGTCTTCGAATCTGAATTTTTACCTACGTAAAAAATTGACCAATTTACACAGGGCAACACACAAGATGAGCAAAAAATTAGCGACGCTTATTAGCGCAAGTATTGTATTCGCACCCGCTGTTTCGGCAGTTGAATTATACAAAGATGACAAAAATACTGTTGAAGTTGGTGGATATCTTGATGTGCGTGTAATTAATACACAAAACGAAACCGAAGTTGTTAACGGTACCTCGCGCATTAACTTTGGATTTACCCGAAAGCTTAAGAAAGACTGGACCGCACTCGCACTCGTAGAATGGGGTGTAAACCCTGTTGGCAGCAGCGATATTATTTATAACAATCGTTTTGAGTCTATCCAGGATGAGTTTTTATACAACCGTTTAGGTTACGCAGGGCTTTCGCACGAAAAATATGGCCAACTTACCATTGGTAAACAATGGGGTGCATGGTACGACGTAGTTTACGGCACAAATAATAGCTTTGTATGGGATGGCAATGCGGCTGGGGTGTTTACACCTATAACAAAGACGATGGCGCTGTTAATGGCACTGGCCGTGGAGATAAATTAGTGCAGTACCGCAATAGCTATAACGATTTTAGTTTTGCAGTACAAGCGCAGCTTAAAAACAGCGAATTTTATACCTGTGACGTCACCGACATTTCAGAAGAAGAATGTGAAGCACTTTGGAACTCTGGCGATAGTGCAGCCCAAGAAGTTGAATTTAATTACACATTTGGTGCGTCTGTAACTTATACCCCAACTGACATGCTAACACTTACAGCAGGTGTTAACCGTGGTGAGTTTGATTTAACGTTTGGCGATGGTTCTACTCGCAATGTTGAAGATTTAATTTATGGTGCAGGTATTATGTGGGGCAACATTGATGAGCCCGGCCTATACGTTGCAGCCAACGTAAATAAAAACAAAAACCACGACACAGATAACATCGGTCGCTTAATTAAAGACGCAATCGGTGTAGAAACATTTGCATCTTACCGCTTTGATAACGATTTTCGCCCTTTTATTGCCTACAACGTGTTTGATGCCGGTGATGATTACGTAATTCAGCCAAACTTTAACGCCGATCCTAACGATGTATTTAAGCGTCAGTTTGCTGTTATTGGCCTTCATTACCTAATTGACGAAGCTACTATTGCCTACATAGAAGCGCGTAAGGACTTTAGTGACTTCGAAAGTGATAACGACGATCAACAAGCACAAATGGAGCAGTCGGAAGATGACGGTATAGCATTTGGTTTTAGATATAAGTTCTAAATATAAGCTCTAAATATAAGTTTAAAAACGACTACAACTTCCCTAAGCACAACCCTTTTAGCCCTTTTGACTTTTTTAATTGGGCTTTTTTATTCCGCCATACTTTTTTTAATACTTGGTTTTGCATTTAAGGCTATTTCAACAAATGCATTAACAGCCGCATTGGTATCTGCTTTTTTAATTTGTAATAGCACCATTCACGATGCCCCTATTTTTTACGTTTACCATTTTGCTGCTCATTACAATGAGCGAGGAAAAACTTTAATTAAGCACTCATTGTCCACACTCGACATTTATATTTTTAGTGGATGTAGTTACCGCAGGCTTTATTATTTTTGACTACCTCTTTGATTACTTTCTTCTAATTTGACTCTATTGCTAAGTTTAGCCTTATAGTAACATTTAGTATGATGTGTTCTTTTACTGTAAAGCCACCAGCCAATTTATATTAACTGCATTAAGAGTATGTGAAACTATATTGAAATAGCAAAGTACTTACACTGCTTATTGCTGATCACAAAGGCGAAAGGCTGATTAAAAGCAGTAACAAATAGATGTGTATATGCTCATGGGTACTGACGGTATTCTAATTTAATAGTTGTGAACTGTATATAAAAACAGTATGTGTAATTACTGTGCAAAAATAATTTAAACCAACCTTTCTTTGTAAGTCGTTAATAATAAAGCTGATTCTTTGTCATAAATAGATAAAACAACGACAACTGTATATGTATACAGTTGTCACTTAAACCTATCTAACCTACTTTTTAATAAACGTACTATAACCAGCTAATGCCTTAGCCACACTAATTGATGGATTATCTGAATGCTCAGCACCTTTGTTTATAGCACTTTGCCACACAAGGTTATTGTTAGGGTTGGCTGTTAAAGCGGCCTCTAAATTACTAAACGCTTTTAACATTAGCGGATGCTCTGCCCCGCCCACCGAAAGATATAAATAAGTAGATGACTTAACTTTGTTATCTTGAGCACTTAAAAATGCTTCTATATTATTAACCACTGTCATATCGTCATACCAAGCCGCTGGGCTAAAGGCAAAGTAGCCATTAAACAGTTCAGGCCTTGTATGCAGTGTATAAAGTACAAAGCTGCCACCGGCCGAAAAACCACTTAACACACGGTTATTACTAAGCTTATATTTTGCTGATAAATAAGGGAGTAACTCAGTTTCAATAAACGCTAAAAACTTGTCGGCTTCACCATTTGGTTCAATAAGTGTTTCATGCTCTGGACGCGCTTGTGTATTTACATCTTGGCGGGCATAAGGAGGTACTAAATCGCGATTACGTGTATCAGTAAAAAACAAATTAGGAATAGACACCAATATAGCCTTATCCCCTTTTTCGCTCTTAGCTTGTTTTGTAAGTGCTTTATCCCATGTATCTAAATTAAAGTTACCATCGGTTTTAATAATTAACGGATACGCTTTTTTAGGATTGTAATTAGCGGGCAATCTTATAAACACTTTGCGCGACTCATTAAGCACGCTTGAGTTAATTGTTACATCTGTATAGGCCGATACATAATGGTTATAATAACGTATAGCTAAAATACCAATAGCAAAAATGACTACGGCTAAACTTAAATTAATAATATAGTGTTTTGTTATTTTTATTGCCATATGGCATTCCTTTAAATGTTTAGGAGTTATTTAATCGAGCTTAACCCATTGTTTTATTTCAAGCGCGGTCATAATAAGCTCAACCGAAAACGCGGCTAAAATCATGCCCATCACACGCGTTAAAATAGACGCGCCGCCAGTACCAATTAGCTTAATAATTTTACCCGAAAGCAGCAACAGTATTAATGTAATACCCAACACACCAAGTGTAACAAGCGCTGTGCCTATTTGAGTAGTAATTGGGTGTATGTGGTTATCGGTAAGTAGTATTACCGCCAAAATAGCGCCAGGAGTCGCCGTTGCAGGTATAGCAAGCGGAAACACGGCTATATCGTGATCGGGGTCTTGTTTGGCTTTGTTAGAATCGTTTCCAAAAATCATTTGCAGGCCAAACAAAAACAATATAATTCCGCCCCCTAACTGAAACGACACCAACCTAATTCCCATCGCATTAAGTATTAGTTGCCCTATTAAAATAGACCCTAATAATACGCCCCCGGCATAAAGTACCGTTTTAAATGCAGTTTTACGACGTTGTTGATCAGTTAAATGAGAAGTAAGCGCGGCAAACAGCGCCATAGTGCCTATTGGGTCAATGGTCGCCCAAATTACAAGCGCATCTTGAGAGAGTTTTTCTAGCATATAAAATCCTTGTTAAGCGTAAATGTTTAATAAAACACGGGTAACAAATTCATTTGCTCACGCTTAACTATAATAGAAAGCCGCTATTTTTTGTATTTTATTTACTGAGCTTTAAGGGGTGAGGATTGAAAAAAGGTAAGCACTTATAATTGCCGTCTTGAGTTAAAGTGATTTATGCCAAATAGAATTTTCTCTTAAACTAAAGCCCAGCTTCATAAGTAAATTATGGGAACGTGCATTATGTGCACTCACCTCAGCAGACAAATGTTTAAGCGGAATATGCTTAACTAGAGTTTCAATAAAACCGGTCACCACTTCAAACATTACGCCCTTATCCCAAAAGTCAGGATGCAGCTCAAATCCTATAAACGCACCACTTTTACACGGGCTTAAATTATAAAGCCCACAAGTACCCATTAACTTTCCAGATATATTATGTTCAATTGCAACTCGAATTACTTCACCTTCGTAATATGCACTAATATCATCTTGTATTAATTGTTTGATTTGCGTTTTGCTAAGTGGTGTTTCGTAGTCGTTAAATTCTGACACATGTGGATGGTTTAAAATATTAAATAAACACGCAGCGTGTTTGTGGGTAATTAAATGCAGCGTAACGCGTTCAAGCTTTGTGGTATTAAACATTTTATTTAAGTGGTTAGTTAAATTAGCTCTTTATGGGCACGCATTATTAACTTACCATACCCCTTTAACAAGCATTATCTTTAAAGCAAAAAGAGTAAGAGAACGTAATGAGTGACGATTTTAAAGTAATACAACCCACTACCACAGTATATTGCCCAAAGCGCGGCGAAGGCTGGACCTTAACAGGCATTACTAATATTAACGAGTTTACCTCAGTAATGTTTGACGGCACACGCTATACACTTCCTGCACGCGAAATAGTAGAAGAACTTCTCCCTAACCAATTAGCGCGTGAGCAAAATAGCTAACCAAACACATACACAGTAAAAAGGCTGCAATTTTGCAGCCTACTATCTAATTAACGAGTTAAAATGCATCGTCTTCGCTGTAAACATTAACGTTTAGCTCGTCATCATTTTCAAATACCACAAACGAAATAGGCTTACAGCACACTTGGCAGTCTTCTATGTATTGCTCATCAATATCTGCTGCATCAAGTAATACTTCTATACTTTCTCCACAATAAGGGCAGCTTATTGATGTTTCTGTTAACTGGTTCATTTATCACCTGCTAATTTATATCACGAATGTTGTCACTTTAATGAACATGTAAGCATAATTCAACACCACATTAAATAACGCATACTTGGCTAACCCAATTAAACCGTGCTACTAACTTAAATAGTGATCTTGTTACTCGCCTTATCCCTATAAAACTTGTCAAAGCACAATATTTTTCACCATAGATAAGTTGGCCAGCCCTCTACAATGAAATTGTATTAGCACTTAGCGGGTCTAACTTTATAAGTATTTATAAACTCACAGTACAGATGGATAATTTTATGAAAAAATCACTTACGCTTGCATTAACATCTGCCGTTATTTTGTTTAGTACATTCTCCCATGCAGCTAAAACCGAAAAAGCCGTTCTAGCTGGAGGTTGTTTTTGGTGTATGGAAAGTGACTTTGAAAAGCTAGAAGGCGTAACCGATGTAATATCGGGCTTTACTGGCGGTAAACTTAAAAACCCGACATACAATGGTAATCATAAAGGCCATTACGAGGCCGTAGAAATCACATACGATCCGGCCATAGTTAGCTATCAGGGCATACTTGATCATTACTGGGTAAATATTGATCCCTTTGATGCCAAAGGCCAATTTTGTGATAAAGGCCCTAGTTACTTAAGCGCTATATTTGTACAAAACGACGAACAACGTAAATTAGCTGAAAAAACAAAAGCAGCTGTTGTAGCCGAGTTCCCTAATCAAACTGTGGTTACACCTATACTAAACGCAAGCACCTTTTACCCTATAAAAGGGAGGGAAAGCTTTCACCAAGATTATTACAAAAACAATCCAATCCGATACAACACTTATCGTTGGCGTTGTGGTCGCGACAGCCGCCTAGAAGAAATTTGGGGTGACAGAGCAACCCATTAATCGCGTTAAATCAGGTGTACCACAGTAAAATATTAAAAGGCTGGTTTAATTATCAGCTTTTTAATATTTTAGTTATTGCGAGATTCTTTAATAAATCGATATCTAAATTCAGATAAATAACCAACAATGCTAACAAGCAAAGCAGAATTAAAATCACCTCTCACAAGCTGTGTCCAAACATTTCCTTCTCCATTAAAGCTAATGTAAATAGCCATAATAAAAGCAACAAACGCTGAAACTTGATACATCCAAGAATATTCACCAAAAAATTTCTGTGTCACACTTTTTTCTTTTAATTTATCTTCCACAATTAATCTCCATTTTATATTGCTATTAAATCCTAGCTATAACATAGGCAAAACAAGGAATTTATAATAAAGGTTTATTTATACACCGTCTATTTCATAAAGCCTTTGTTATTAAGCTAAGTGCTTGAATAGCAAATAGGATACGTGGTACTTCGCTTTAAGTGGACAGTATTGCTTGACTAAAGATACTTAGTTTTAGGATTCATTATCAATAAATAGTATATTCTGTTTCCTAAAGCAGGCTGTTTATCTACTAAATCAAATGCAATAAATTGCACTCCTAAATTGATATAAACAAAATTCAACAACTGGAGTTACACAAAATGTTTGCCAACCAATTACAACTAGCGCGTGCTCTAGAGTTACCAACACGACAAGCCATGCTTTACCGTGAACCAGCAGTACAAAACTTTTGGATAAACAACACTGACCTAATTACAAACGCGTGGAGCGAATGGGAAGCAACTTCAATAGATAGCTCAACGTTTACGCTTGACGACACACTACTTGATAAAACCTACGCGAAGCAGTAAAGCAAGCATGGGAAGATCCATCAAAAGAGCTGGCCGTAAAAGCGTTATTACACGAAGTAGCGCCTGATGTGTTTCAATTTCAATTTTTTGATCCTGAGCGCCTAGCAGTATTACGCGGATATTTAGAACAAGTATGGAATTCGCAAATCCCTATGCGCCCGCCATACGGCATAGTGTTAAATCGCCGTGGTGCCATGCTTGATAGCCGATCAGAAGGTTATTTAGCCGCGCCAAACTTTCAGGCATTTTATAACGAAATACTAAACACTTATATGCGCCCTATTTCGCGCTTATTGTTTCCTGAAATAATTGGCTACGATACGCAAACATTTGGCTTTCCAATTTATTATGAGCCAAATACAGATTCGTCAATTCGCCCACATACCGACGCACCAGCTGTAATGCTTAACATTAACTTAAACTTACCAGGCGAAGAGTTTACAGGGTCACAAGTGGACTTTTATCACCCGTACACAGGTGACATTAAATCACTTACCTTTAAGCCTGGTACTGCCATGTTACATCGAGGCAATATTGCACACGCAGCCAAGCCTATTACCAGTGGCGAGCGAACTAACTTTGTATTGTGGTTGTATGGGGAGCGCGGTCGATTACCAGCACAAGGCGCACCACTCATTCCTGTTGATGCTAAACAGCGCTGGACTAACCCAAACAAACCAAATGATGGCTATGCACCATTTTAAATAATCGCTTTTAAAGTTTTAAATACAAATGGCTGCCTAATTTAAGCAGCCTTATAAAAATAAAGCTTATCCAGTAACCAACACGTTTTAAGTTTAGTAATATCAAAAAACCGCCCTATTCATAATCTATATTGTCGCCACTTATAACAATAGATAACACAAATTTTCCGCCTTGCTTTTCTTATGTCCCAGTACTTCGCTTAACAAAGTACAAAACTTAGGAGGATGCCATGTTTTTTTGTATTTAATTGATAAGCCACTGTAATGCTTAAGTTGGTAATTTAATAAATTGTGCTATCTTTTTACTATCTACATTATAAAAATACGAGCTAACATGTTGTTCCGAGGTACAATTGCCATAGCAATATTGGCAATTTCTGCTGCTAATAAAACCTATGCAAACGACATAGATGTACAATTTAGTGGTTTTGCATCCTTAACACTCAGCTACACGGACGATTCAGATATTGGCTTTGCATCGAGTTATTCAAATGTCAACGAATCTGGTTTTTCAGCAACGCGAGATTCAATTTTAGGTGGGCAGGCTAATATATCACTCTCAAAAAATTGGGACTCTGTGTTTCAAGTAGTTATTCAAGATCATGCCTTTAAAAGCTTTGATAATTTTTTAGAACTCGCCTTTGTACGTTATCGCCCATCACGTAACTGGGCCATCCGCGCAGGCAGGTTAAATAGCGACCTTTACTTACTATCGGAATACCCTTACGTAGGATATGCCTATTTATGGGTGCGCCCGCCTCATTCGTATTACTCATTTGCAAACATTGCAGGTAATTTTGATGGAATAGACGTTGAATACAGTAAAGCCATTAACGATGGCTTCTTACGCTTAAAACTCGCTTATGGTAGCTCCACAGCAAAGATACAAGCCTATAATGACGACTTTTTTATTGATTTTGATAACTTAACAACCCTTAGTGCAACCTACTCTTTAGATGCATGGACAATGCGTTTTTCGTTATCAAGGTCAAACTTTGGCGATTATAAACTAACCGCGTTGGACGAATTTATAACCGCACTCGATTTAGTACCACAAAGTGTATGGCCGCAAGCACAAAGTATATCTAACAAATTTAACACCAAAGGCAACAGCATAGAATACGCAGCCTTTGGCGTTACTTACGATAATAATAATTGGCTTATTCAATCTGAGTTAGGTATTTCAGAATCCGATTGGATAATAGCTCCATCTGTATTTAGCACTTATATTAGTGCGGGCTACAGAGTAGATGATGCAATATTTTACACAGGCTTTACGGCAGCTAAAAATCGCCATGATGTAGTTGAAGTAAACAGCCCTATTTTCCCACCAGGTACTCCTGAGCAGTTTTCAGTACCCATACAACAACTCGCGGTTGCCACTCAATCTTCAGTTCAAATTACAAATGTTCACCAGCACTCTATTAACGTAGGCGTAAAATGGCATTTTTCGGATCGTTTAGTATTTAAAGCGCAGTTAGACCGCTTTGATATAAAGCCTCAAGGTGCGGGGCTATGGAGCCTTAGCAATCCTGCTGATGCAAATAAAAGCAACAAAGTACATATACTCAGTTTAAATGCTAGTATGGTGTTTTAGTTATGATAAGCGCTCGTAATCTAGGTCTTAATGTAATGCTCCCCTTATGCCTGCTTTTTGTGAGCTTTTATGCTAAATCTACAGAGTTTGTTGTAGTGGTAAATAAAAGCAACGCAATTAACGCATTATCAAAACGGGAAATAATTGATATTTACATGGGTAGGTATTTAACTTTTCCTGATGGTGAAACGTCAAAGCCACTCGATTTGCCCGCTCAATCAACATTAAAAAACGACTTTTACTTAAAACTGGTTAATAAAGACGAGCAAAAAATAAATGCGTATTGGGCAAGGCTTTTATTTTCAGGGCGCGCAAAGCCACCCACGCCTTCAACATCGGTAGAAGACGCAATAAACAAAATAGCAGCATCACAATTTGCAATTGGCTACATTCCGCTATCGCAAGTTACAGATGCAGTAAAAGTGGTATACACATTTGATTAAAATTATTAGCCAAAAACTCTACATACGCGTCGCTATATCAATTGCGTTAGTTGCTATTGTTGTGTCTTTAGTCTCGTCTATGCTCTCTTATTACTCAGGCTTTAAAGAGAAAAAAAACACAAATTACCTACTTGTTCAACAGTTAGCGCAAACAATGGAAAAAACAGCCGCCATAGCAGCCTACCTAAACGATCGTGAATTAAGCCAAGAAATTATTAACGGCCTACTCAGTAACGACTTAGTGCAAGGCGCAAGCCTAGAAGGAGAAGTAAACCCTAAAGGAGAGATGGATTTATTTATAGCAAAAGGATCTACTAACAAAAAAAATGAAGCTGTTTTAATTGAATTAGTTCACCCTTTTATAGAAGACACTTTTATAGGTGTACTCGCCATATACCCTGACGATAACTTTATTGAACAACAAGCACAGTCAGCGCTTATAAAAGAATTTATCTTAATGCTGATTCAATCCATTGTTATCGCATTTTTTGTATCGCTGGTAGTTCAGCGTTGGCTTACACAGCCTATTCAAAAACTAACCGACAGCTTTGCTAAAATAAATCCAAGCGAGCCAGAAACCCTTAAAATGCTAACCTTCAAGCAAGGCAAGCGGGACGAAATAAGCAGTTTAACCCAAGGTATAAATGCCTTAATGCACGAGCTACATTTAACTATTAGTAATGAGCAAACACTGCGTAAAAAAACTCAAGAGCTGGAAGCTAAATTTAGACTTATTTTTGAACAAGCCAGCGCAGGTATTTGTTTACTCGATGACAAAAACATTATCACCACCTTTAACCCTGCATTTAAGCATTATTTTACCGTACCTGGTGAAGAAGAATTACCAACCTTGCATTTTCCTGAGTTACTTAGCAATGTAGACGAATTACAAAGCCTACTGGCAGATATCCGCTCTGCTAAAAACCCACCACAAACCACCTTAGATGTAGAGTGTAAAGTTGGCTATAAAACGGTATGGTTTCATTGTTTATTTGTAAGGTTAACAGACCAAAGAGATACCAAACGAAACCCCAAACAAGAACAGCTAGTAGAAGTAATTTTACACGATGTAACCGAGCGCGCAGAACGCGAACAGCAAACCCGCTTTGAAGCCGATCACGACCCGTTAACCGGCTTATTAAACCGACGCGCCGGTGAAAAACGCCTTAAAAAAGCACTACGTGAATGTATTAAACATAATGAACATTTAGTGCTTATGATGATTGATTTAGATAAGTTTAAACCCATTAACGACACCTACGGACACGAAGCCGGCGACAAAGTGCTAATTGAAATAGCGCACAGATTTAAAACACTTTTTCACGAAAAAAACGATATGTGTATCCGCCTAGGCGGTGACGAATTTATTGTTGCAAGGCAAGTTAATACCTACGATAAAACGGCAACACAACAAAAAGCGAACACCTTACTCAATGAGTTACAACAGCAGGTTAGTATTTCAAACACAAAAACATGCGCAGTAGGTGCAAGCATAGGAATTGCAATAGCTCCATATGATGGCAATGAACTACATCAATTAATGCACAACGGTGATAAAACTCTTTATCACGTAAAAGAAACAGGCCGAGGGAAAGTTGCCTTTTATGACGATATAAAAAATTAGATGGCGTGAATTAGTAACTACATAGTAAATGCTATAATGTTTTTATCGCTTTCAAATAGTCTTTATTATAAAAGTACGCTGCTAAACCAAAGTAAATAACAGGACCAAAATAAGCGATTGGGAAGTGAGCATAAATACTAAGATAGATAATCGATAAAATAAAAAACAGACTCATGCTAAAGCAAACCACTGCCAAAAGCCTGCCTAACCAACATATAGATTGGGCTGCAATATTTAAAACAAACAAGCTAATAGCACCAAGTATTACATACACTAAAGTGTTTAAATCTTCCCCATGCGCTAAACCATCTTCGGTATAGTACATCATGTAATGAGCAAGCGGAGTCAGTGCTAATAAAGCCCAGAAACCATAACTGCTCCAAGTTGATGAGACAAAATAGTTACTACCAATGTCAGGCGCAGGAAACGATGCTTTATATCTATTTTGGTTCATGTGGATTCCAGTTAAGCCGTTTTATATAAGTTGATAGCTAGGCTTTTATTTAAAACACAAAAGGCCAATAGACAATAAAAACTGTCCGTATTATTGATTTTTATAAAAAAATTACAACTTGATTGCTCTACTAACCACAAAACAGAATAACAATTGTACTATTAGTAATTAATCAAAGTAATAAAAAATCTAATTAAAAAGAATATTGAACAATAAACTTTTCAATTGATAGAATGCCCTACTTTTTCCCATAAAGAGATACAATGGCAAACTTCAATACTCATCTTAATACTGCCGTAATCATCACAGGCTTAGCCTCAGCCACCTTACTATCTGCAAGCCATATTGATTTAAAGGGCGCACTCTGGCTTTGGTTTTTAGGCTCAATTGGCGGCTTATTGCCCGACATAGATTCAGATAACTCAACATCACTCGATACTATTTTTAACTTATTCGCACTCAGCGCTGTATTACTGGTACTGCATTACATAACCACCGAGCTCATTATTGAAATTAGCTTTATCGAGTTAATCGTAGTGCCGTTATTGGTTTACGGATTTATGAAATACATTATTAGACCCATTTTTGAATGGATCACTGTACACAGAGGTAGTTGCCACTCTTTACTATTTATACTGTTATGCGCGCTATTAACAACTCAATTAACATGGAAACTGAATGACCAATCAACCACACAAGCAGCCGTCTTTGCCTGGTTAACGGGTGGGTTTATTTTACTCGGCGGATTAATTCATTTATTGCTGGATGAAATTTACAGTGTAGATTTAAGTAACGTCACCATTAAACGCTCTTTTGGCACCGCTTTAAAAATAGCTGACTTCGATAATAAACTAATTACGCTAGCGTCAATTATTGCCATTGCAGGTTTGATCTATGTTGCCCCTCCCACAGAACAAACTATTACAGCGTTAAGTGACTGGTCCCATTTTACGTTTTTATCTTAACGCCGTAAGTATTAAGCCGTTTAACCACATACTCAAAATGTGTGCCCTCTTGATAATTAAGATAGTTAAACATTGATTTACTAAGAGGGTATGAGGCGCTGCGCTTTTAGAGGGCATAAATGGCTTGAACCTAAACGATTTCCCAATTTAAGTTTTGAATAAAACCAAAATTTTAGCCTATTTGTAATTAATTATTATTTTTATAGGTTTAAGTGAAATAATTAAATAGCTTTACCTGTCTTATAGGCTAAGTGTAAAAGCTAATTAGCTAAAAAGCTCCCTGTTTGACGTATTCAAACCTGTCGAATCTTTTTAAAGCATTAAATATAAAATTATAAGAGGTAAATAATGGAATTTACGAATAAACGCACCACTCTAATTACGGCATCTTTATTGTTGGTATTGGCGTTAACACAGGCTGTTTTTACTGCCCTTTACAGTGCAGAAATTAGTTTTTCAAGGCAGTATGCATGGGGACTAGAAGCCGTAGTTTTCACTCTACTTGTTGCCTTTGCGGGTTCTGCTATGGTGCAAGCACAAAACGCTCAGCTAGGATGGTCGGCTATAACATTTAGCGCAATTCTTAACATAGTACAGGTAAGCATTGGCCTTACTTTGTTTTCAACATTTGGAAAAGTAGCGGGTGCCGTAGAAGGCGCACAACCTTTAATTAGTGGCGTGGTTTCTTTGTCATTCATGATTTACTACGCAGCTAAATTATTATTGGGATTAGCAGCACTTGTTTTTGGCCTGTCTTACTTAGCTAAAGGTGGCAAAGCCATTGGCGGCCTTACAGCCTTAGCAGGCGCAGTTGCAATGCTTGCCAATGGTATTTTAATTACCTTTGGCCGTGATGGATTCCTTCCATCAGCTGTTGCTGGTGCATCAGGCATGATTGCAACGTTACTTTTAGCAATATGTTTAATAAGCCTTTACCGTAAAGCAGACTAAGGTTTAATACCTTACAAGTAATGTGCTTATTTAAATAAGTTATAAACATCGGCGTGTATTAGAGAGCTAATTCGCCGATGTTTTACGTTTAATGTATACGCTTAGCGCATCCCTAGTTTGTTCCCTTTCAATAATCTAAAGACTAATTCACAAAGAGGCTATGAGGCGCTGCGCTTTTAGAGAGGATAGCGGCATTTTTGGTAGCCGCTTAGTTGTAATTAATCACAGATCGCTGTTGCTTCCTGACGGTAATGAAGAATCTTCTCACACTCTGCACTGGTACAGCTTAAAGTTCTTTTTAGCTCATCTTCAGAGTATTTATTAGTAAGATGATCAATCATTCTCAATGAAGTGTCATAATACCTGCATTTAGTATTTTCTTTTTCAAGATAACGATTGAGCTCGGACTTAGATGCTTCAAGTTCAGATAGAGCCTGATCCCTTTCACCTCTAGCTTTTTCTATTTTCCCGTTTGCTCGGTTCTCTGCCCTTTCTAAGCGTTTACGGATATCATCAATCAAATTATTATTTCTAGTTATTCTAGAAACCTTTAATTGCTCTTCGCTATATTTTGATGGGAAAAAGTTTTTTTGTACTTTATTTAGGGATTTTATATCTGTTTGCCAAAAACCATCCCAATTCCATAGGAGAGCTGAACTAATTACTAACCAAAAAACAAATTTTATAACAGAAGATAAAAAACTTCCGTTTATACTTTCCTTAGTTTTTTCATTTTTTTCATTTTTTTCATTTGAAGATTGGTTTACGTCTACCACAAAGTTCTCCTTTAGATGTGGGTTGGGATTTATTTATTTGTGTAGTCTAGCGCCACGCTAAACGTTATAAATAGTGGTTTAAAATGTGCAAAGAAGCAAAAAACACTTTTTCACCTATTCAAACACCTTATTAAATTTTTATTCGTATTTGATCACGATTTTGTTTCTAACCTGATCAGGTACAACATATTTTTCATCTGGTATATATTCTAACGCAGTATATGGCTTACCAACAAAACCTCTCTGCAGTCTAAGTTCATCTTTTATATCATTCATGAATATTATAAAAGAGCCATAAGCACCATTTAGTCCATCTTCACTTGCTAAAGAGGTTATATCAAAAGCTTGATGTATGAAGTCAAGATTTGACCCCATATACCTAAATGTTATAAAAGTGCCATAAGTATCATTTAGTCCATCTTCAATTGCTCAAAAGGCAATACAAGTTTTAGGATGGGGTGTCTTGTTTATTTGTACCACATAAAAATGCACGACGAACGAAGCGTGAAATACAGTGGTAGTATTTAGTATCAACCAAACTTACTTGACGCTTTCTTGCATTGCCATAAGACAACCCTGATCGTTTTTTGCACTAACTAAAACGTAGCCCTAAATTTTGAATAGAGCAGAATTTAGGATTGGTGTCATGTTTATTAACTTCACTGTTAGCTGTTATGTTTATTCCGACATGGTGACCTTTCAATTTGATCTTCTGAAGCATAGCCACATTGGTATAAAGCACATTCGACATCACCTATACTTCTGTCTACACCGTCAAACTCACGATATTCGGTCTGATAATGCCTTGTAACAAGTGGTGCTCCGCAATCTGGACAAACTAAACTTTCATCTTCAATTTTACCCGCCAACTCAAGCAAAAGTTCACGAACTTTATTAACTATATTTTCTTTATCCTCGATTTCTAATTTATGATTTTTTTCATCAAGCTTTAAGCGTTTAATTTCAGTCTCGAATATAACTATGCGTTCATTTAATGATTTAGCTAAAGAATCAGGTGTGGCTAGCTTTAAATCAGTAATACATTCATTTTTAATCTGAATTTGCTCTTTTAATAACTGAATTACAGCGTCTTTTTGTTGTATTAACACTTTATATATAGCAAATAATGCGACAATAAATCCGACAATCGAAGCTATTTGTGTAAAAAAGATGGCATCATTGCTCATCATTATCCTTGTAATCCTAACGAGGCTGTAGAATAACTCCGACAGCTAAATCCAATTAAATAGCGAGTTCCCGTAAATAGCCCTAATCATTTTAAAAGTATTAGGTAATTCATTTAGAGCCCATGAGGTAGCCTGTTTCCCCAAAAATGTAAAAATAGGTTGGTGTCTTGTTTCTAATTACTATGAACTACATAATAGTTAGGAGGGACAAAACATTGTGTAGAAAGATAAGTGGTAAGAAAAGATTTATCTGATATCGAATTAAACCACTTTATACTTCTAATATTTCCACAGTTTACTGACAGTTCGCAAAAGACGTCTCTTGCAATATTATCATTTGAAGCAATTATTTTATCTGTATCTAGGGCTGCATCAATTAAATGAGCATCCTTTGAAGCTATACCTATTTTTTTTGCGTCAGTAAGATTTTTCTGTATTAGAGTATTAGTATTTTCAGCTGGTTTTATAAATTTCACTTTTTTCTGAGCTATCATTGATGCTAACCATTTTCTTGCAAATAATGACCTATGTTTCTTCCATTCAGCCATCATTTTAGGGCACATAGATAATGTATGTCCGTTCTTCGATACACTATCTAGTAGAGCTCTAGATCCACTTGAAACAGGATGCTCTGATGTACCTGAAGATCTTGCTATATCAGCATCTACTACTACAGAAAGAGGATTACTCACAAGCTAACTCCTCTACCGCATCAAGGTACATTTGTTCAACATTCAAGCTTGTATCATCGAAATCTTCAGGCCATTCCCCAAATGCACCAAATTCATCTAGCATTGCTTTAGCAACATGTGTTTCACCAGTTTCATTATCTTGAGTAAACCAGTTTAAAGATACTTTATCTTTATCTATTTCCTTTTTAACTACAGCTATTTGAATGCCTCGAATCAAAATAGAGCTGTGTGTTTCAATTATAACTTGAACACCACGTTTAATAGCAGATGCTATTATTGCAGCTAGCTTAAATTGTGCCTTTGGATGTAAATGTAATTCTGGCTGCTCAATATAAACATACTGCCCTTTTTTAGCTCCAATTAATGCTACAAGCACTGGTAGTGTTTGTGATACGCCAAAACCCACATCTGCAATATTTACGCAATCTTGATCTTCACAATTGTTAGTTCTAGATATTTGAATTTCAACACTAGTATCATCAATCTTATTTGTTCTAATATTGCTAGCAAGTCCTAATTCAGAAAGTTGGGTTCTCAATTCATCATATTTTGTTTTAAATTTTTTCAATTTAGCCCAGTCACTTACAATTGAAGCTACATACTTTTCGAAAGAGCCTGGATATACGTCTTCACTTGCTGCTATTTTGTAGGTTCTTTCTGGATTTCCTCTCAAACCTGGGACATGAATCAAGCGAACCACAAACTTTTCTATATGAGCTGAAGGCTCAATTACTGCTCTAAGAGGCGCATATTCTTTAGCATCAAATGATAACTCAGCCTCTATAAAGCATTTATTTCGAATAGCCTTCCATTTCGGTCTAATGTTTTTTTCTTCATAGAACTCTTTAATGAGCTTGAAATCATCTTCGGGCACTTTTTTTTCGATATCTTCAGACTTCATCCCGACTTTTAATGTTAAGCCATGTGGCATATCTGGATTAATTAGAGTAGAAGACTCCACTTGTAAGCCATGTCCTCTTTTATATTTATAAGTAACTCTGCAAGCTCCTTTACCTACACGCATATCAAGGCTAAATGATTTCTTTTTATAATTAGGAACTTTAGATATTATTTGTGAGGAATCGGTTAATTTAGCATTTTCACCAAATAATTCTAAAGAACCCGAGTCGTAATGGTTTTCAAGGGTTTGTTTAAGAATTAAATAAGGCTGCATGAAACTAGACTTACCAGAACTATTGGCTCCAGATAAAATTGTTAACCCGTTGAAAGATAATGTTTGTTTAGAAGCTAATGATTTATAGCCTTCTACAGATAATTCCATAATATGCCTCTGAAGTATGTTGAACTGCTTTATTTTTCATTAAATTAAACAATTAGTTACTGCATTTAAATCTAATATTTTATTATTTTAAAACCTTGTATCACTCTCGCAAGGTTTTCCATCGCCATCACCATCCATTTTTGTATTCGGGCAATTATTAATAAAAAATACCGCCTCTTTGCGTGAGCGCATTTCAGTACAATATTGCCTGCCATCACACGTGAAATTTTGCGTGCTTTTTGGAATAACGAGCTTTGGGTATTTTTCATCAAAGGTGGTTAAATCATCATTAGTAATAATGGGTGTTTGGCTGCTTGAGTGAGCGTTGTATTTATTAAATGCATAAAAGCAAAGTGCAGCAATAAGCGCTATTGAGGCAACTTTACCTAAAAAGCTACTGGCAAAATTAGATTTAGCAATGCGGTGCGGCTGGTTATTGTGTTTTTGGTAAGGTGCTTTAAGCTCTGCAACGCCTTCTATGCGGCAGTTAATTGCTTTGGTTTTACCGTCGGGCTGTGTTGCTACTTCAAAGTAAATGGTGTCGCCAACTTTAGGCTTGCGGCTCATGTGTTTGAGCGCTGATATGTGTATAAACGTGTCGTGTTCTAGGGTGTCTGATTTAATAAAACCAAAACCTTTGTCGGTTTTCCACGTCTTTAACAATCCTTTGTGCATGTATCCGCCTATTATGCTTAAGCTGCGTTTTACGCAAATTCCATTTAGTTAACACTTGTTATTATACGTTCCTAAATTAAAACCATGCAACCAATTATTCATATTGCGTTAATTTTCGCGCTTTCTCTATTAAACTTAGCTGAAAAATAAACGCGCTGAAAACAACTAAATCCAACCTGTTTTATTTATACTTTGCGGTCATATGTCCTTTAATTCACATGAATCATTGCGCACCCACTTATTAACTTAACAGCTTGTTTACACTGGTTTTTGTTATTAGTTATTTCTATCTGAATGATGCTTTTTTAGTATGATTTTTCATTCGTTATTTACTTAATTTATCTATACAATCCACACCTTATTTTTACGCACGAATTTCAAGTGATTATCTCATGCTACTAACCGTTGTTTATATTATTGGTATTACCGCAGAAGCCATGACTGGCGCACTTAGCGCAGGGCGAATGAAAATGGATTGGTTTGGCGTAGTGCTGGTAGCTAGTGCGACCGCAATTGGTGGTGGCAGCGTACGAGATATATTACTAGGCAATTACCCGCTTACGTGGGTACAACATCCAGAGTATTTATTAATTACCTGTATTGCCGGTATTGTCACTACGTGGCTGGCAAAATGGGTGGTTAAATTTAAAGGCATTTTTATGCGCCTAGACGCCCTGGGGTTAGCTGCCTTTAGTATTATTGGCTGCCAAGTGGGGCTTAATATGGGATTACATTACGGTATTTGTGTAGTGGCAGCGGTTGTTACTGGCGTATTTGGTGGGTTACTGCGCGATTTAATATGTCGCCAAGCACCGTTAGTATTACACAATGAGCTATATGCCAGCGTATCGTTAATTGTAGCGTGCTTATACCTAGCATTGCACCATTACAATATTGACGACAACATAAGCATTATTGTGAGCTTGGTTGCGGGGTACTTAATACGTATGGCATCAATACGCTTTAAGTGGCGCTTACCTACATTTAGTTTATTAGAACCCGCTAAGTAAGTAACTTAAATAAATTAAATGAGACAGGCTTGAATCTGCTAGGCAATCTCACCTGTCTCCTCTTTTATTATTCTTTAATGCTCTCTATCACTATTTAACGCTCACTACATCGCTTAACGCGGTTTTTAACCCACTGTTATTTTGCTTTAGTACGCTAAAACTACCATCGGTTTCTAGCACTACGGCAGCTACATCTTCTATGGCTAATATACCCGCACCACGAATAGCGGCGCGAATTTCTGATTTTGTTACGCGTTGTGATTTAAGTGCAGCCGTGCAGTATTCACCATCACTCAGTAAAAGCGTGGGTTCTGCTTTTATAAGCGCTGCAAATTTTGACGAGCGCACACTAAGCCACGTAATAATATATTGCAGCCCTATTAATACGACAAAGGCAAGTATGCCCTCAGCTAACGGAACACTTTTTGAAATAATAACAGACGCCAATATAGAGCCCAGCGCAATGGTGACTATAAAGTCGAACACGTTCCACTTTGAAAGCGTACGTTTACCCGATACACGCAGCCAAAACACCAGTGCAATATAACCCAGTACGCCTATTGTAAGTACACGTAATAACCCCTGAATATCATCGTAAAACATAGTGGCTCCTTTTTTGTAAGTGCTCGTTATTTACTTACATTTTTTAATCTAATTAATTGCTTAATACCTAAAAACGTACCAAGTGGAATAAATAAAATCCACAGGTAGGCATAAAATTTTGAAAAATTTATAAACATGGCTGAGCTGTTTATGTTTTTATTTAACCTACTATTTAGCACGTACGTATTTATAAAAAGCCCAATTAAAGCAGGAATAATTTGTATAAGTGATACTACAATGGCTGATGAAATATGCCCCGCGATTAACTTAGGATCGCCACCAGCAAATACTGTATACGCATTATAAAACCCACTAAAAAAACTCGTGAGTGCGAGTAATAAAAAAGCCTGTAATATTTGACTTAGTAAAGCTAAAAGTGTTTTCAAAAAAAACGTCCTAGTTTTTGTTAATAATATGCACAGAGATATTTATCAGCCCATTAGTTTTAATTATACGCTTTGCAAATACTGAGCTAGTAATTTAAAGGCAATTATAACGCGTTGAATTACCTAGAATGGTTTTAATTTAAGTGGCGGTTGATTATGATGGAACACGTAATACTTACACCCTTTTTATAATTTTCAGTAAGGATCACCATGTCTAACTATAACGAATCTCCAGAACAAGTTGAACAGGCCACTCAGGGCTTTGTTATGCAACAAACTATGTTACGTATTAAAGATCCAAAGCCGTCGCTTGAATTTTACCAAAATGTATTAGGTATGAAGCTGTTAGGTAAGTATGATTTTCCTGGTATGAAGTTTACGCTTTACTTTTTAGGCTACGAACAAGAATTACCGCAAGGTGATGATAAAACTAAAGCAGAATGGGTGTTTCGTCGCCCTGCACTAATTGAGTTAACCCATAACTGGGGCACTGAAAACGACGACAGCTTTGAGGGCTACCACAGCGGTAACCAAGAGCCCAAAGGCTTTGGCCATATTGGTATTAGCGTACCGGATGTTTACGAAGCCTGTGAGCGCTTTGCAAAATACGATGTTGAGTTTGTTAAAAAACCAGATGATGGCTCAATGAAAGGCTTAGCATTTATTAAAGACCCTGACGGCTACTGGATTGAAATACTATCTGCCGAAGGTATTACTGATATTATTCTTTCTCAGTAATAATAAGCTGCTATAAAAAGAGCTTAGTTGTAATCTCCACCAGCAACTAATTACCAATTTAGAACCACTGGTTTTGTTACCTTGCTTTTAAGTGAGGTAACCCATTTAAAACGTTTTAGGTAATTAGTTACCCACCCCGCTGTATTTTAAGCATAAAAGGAGATTTAAATGCTCATTGGCATCATAGAAGATCATCAATTAGTAAGAGACAGCTTTAAAAAGCTTTTAGAGTTACAACCAGATTGGAAAGTAATTATTGAAGCCTGCAGCGTAACAGAAGCCAAGCTGGCTGTAGAGCTTGAACAACCTGATATATTTATTGTTGATATATCGCTTAACGGCACTGAAACTGGCCTTTCTTTTTTATCGTACCTTGAAGAGTCTTTCCCGCATATTAAAAGTATTGTTGCCTCCATGCACGACCACGAACCTTATGTAAGCAATGCTTTACGATTAGGAGCTTTGGGTTATGTGTCTAAGCGCTCTGCCTCTGATGAACTAATAGATGCAGTTAAAGCGGTCGCTTTAGGTAAAAGATACATTAGTGAAGACGTAAATTTTTCGATGAGTAGCGAAAATTTAGCATTAACTGTGCTTACTAACAGAGAGCTTGAAGCCCTTCCGTTATTTTCTAAGGGGTTAAACGCTAAACAAGTGGCGCAAATACTCGAAATAATGCCTAAAACAGCACATGTACACAAAGCAAACATATACAGCAAACTTAATGTTACTACCTCGTTTGAACTGCTAAAAATTGCAATTGATGCGGGAGTAATACAGTTAGATGAACTTACCTAACGTTTCTTCTTTATCTAATGTTAGTTTTACTACCGCATACAAAGAGGTAGCTAAACAATTATTGGTGGGGCTAATTTACTTTATTGCTTCACTTGCCGCTTTTTGGGTTAGCCAAAACCTTGAAACAGTACCAGAGAGCAGCGCGATATTTATTCCCGCAGGCGTAAAAATTGCGTTTTACTTACTCACTCCAACACGCTATTGGCTCACCTTATGGGTTGTGTCGCGCGCCTTAGCTGCACAGCTTGGTTTAACATACAGTGGGGTTTGGGAGTTTGATTTATTTCATGGCTTTTGGCAGGAGCTTTGTTTTATAGCGCTTGTTTATGTGTTTAAAAATAGCCGTTGGCCGCCAAGCATTAACGACAGCCTAGGTATACTTTCGTTAATACTGCTTTGTGTTGCGAGTACATCTATAAAGTGGTTTTTGTTTGCCAGTGCGTTTGAATTTACAAATGTATTGGTTGCAAAAGAGCTACTACAGTATCAGTTAAACATGTGCTTAGGCGATATTACTGGCTCGTTGTTAATTGCCCCTTTTATTATGTTAATTTACGATTCTAAATACAGTTTTAACACAGTCAGGCTCACTAAGTTATTTGGCCTAGTAGCCACTTTAGTGTGTTTTATATTAATTATATTTTTTGTCTATGCGGTTCGCCCAGACACCTACCCGCTATTAAGGCTTGCATCGTTATTACCGATAATTTGGTTTTCGTATAAGTATGGCTCGTTAGGGGCTGTAAGCAGTGCAGCGCTTATTAACGCGTTAATAATTGTTGAAGCAAGCATTACGCACGAGCCTAGCAATACCTACATTAGCCAGTTATTTATTTTAGCAAACGCAATTACCAGTATGGTTTTAGGCGCTGCAATTACTGAGCTTAAACGTAAAAACAACGAGTTAAAGCAAACCAATAAAGAGCTTAAAGAGCAGCTAACTCAAAACACGGCGCTGGCTGCCAAAATGGTGTCGGTGCAAGAAAACGAGCGAAAGCACCTTTCGCAAGAGTTGCATGACGAATTAGGGCAAAACCTAACGGCATTAAAAACAGATTTAGCTATTTTGTCGCACCTTAGTAACGAAGATACCCAATCGTTTGTGACTACATTAAAAAACAATGCTAATTCGATGTATGACTCTGTTTATCAATTAATGCATTATCTTCGCCCGCGTGAGCTAGATGAACTCGGTTTAGAAAAGGCAATAACACAAGGGCGACTAAAAAACTTACTGCACAAGGCAAATATTAGGTATCAGCCACAATTTAAGTTAGATAATAGCCTTTCAAAAGATCACGAAATAGCTATTTACCGAATTTGCCAAGAAGCAGTAACCAATTGTATGAAGCACAGCAATGCCAGCAAACTGATTATAAATATAATAAACAGCGACGAATTTATTGAGTTAACAATTAGCGATAACGGGACTTTAGTAACCCCAACAGATAACTCAGGTCACTACGGTTTAGCGTTTATAGAGGAGCGCACTACGGCATTAGGCGGCACTTTTAAGGTGTTTAAACAAAATGGCTTTACCATTAAAGTAAAGCTGCCTTTGAGTTTTGATGGCGCAATTAACTAGCAAACATGAACTTGTTTGGTATAAAACTTTTGCCTTAATTGGCCTTCGTCAAGGTGGTCGGGATTAACTTGGATCTCGGCTTGATTACCTAATAGCTGTAATAGCATGCCTTTTGATATTAGATAGTTGCCTAAACTTGATTTTACAATCACTTCTTTGCCTATGGCTTCTTGTAAGCGTGGCGTAGGTAGGCTCGGATGGCTAATTGGTTTTAAGCCCTCAGCTGAGGTAAATAAGTTTATGCAATGCTCTTTAGCAGCAACAATACTTTCGTTTTTACTTTTAATTACATCTACATTATTTAAAAAATGAATTAGTGCTTGGTTAGCCCGATCAAACTCTGCTGATACGTCATCTATATTGCGGGCGGTTGCCCATTTTCGCACAACTATATATTCGTTTTTTTTAACACGAATTAAGCTTATTGAGGCTCCTGTCATTCTGCTATTCCACTCAATGCGGTAGCAATCAGTTCCTAAGCTGTGAAGCAACACGCTCATGCTTCCAAAATCCTTTGTACTTTCATCAATCAAGCTCATTTTCGATCCCTTCACTTGCAAGTTACAAGGAGTGTATAAACGATTGCTTAAGTAATAAATCATCCATATTCTTAATCGCTCTAGGAAAATGGCTTATATAAATTTTGGAATTAGTGGCTTTAAGTTAATAACTAATATTACATACAAAAAAGCGAGTGGTTTAGCTAACTGCTAATAATTAATTTGTAAGTGATTTATAGCTTATTTATAAGCCCAGGCATCGGTTATTCTTACTTGGCAATTGTTATAACTGGCCGCTTGTTTTTGCGCAATACCTCTTACTCTAAAGTTTGTTGAATCATTAGGAAGTATTATTAGGTCTTCGTCGGTTATTGATAGCGTATCAACTAGCGTGTTTTGATCTGTTAAAAAATCGACCTTAAACTTTATATTTTTAAAGGCGAAGTTTGATTCGTTTTTTACCTGCCCTATACATGCAACATACAATGCATCGTTTTCATTTTTAGTATTAATTTGGCTTACATTAGCGATTAAGTTTTTTTGTGCTTGGTCTTCAAGCCCTGCTACATAAATATTTTGATAAAAAATAAACCCAAAAATACCAACAATACTGAGCGCTAATGCACCAATAATAATGGGATTGTTTTCTAAGTTAGAATATTTAGCTTGAAGTGAGGTGCATTGCGGGCATTTTTTAGCCCGTGAATCTATAGTGCTAAAACACATAATGCATTTTTTAGTGTGTTGCACCTTTTCCACTACAATAACCGTCCTTGTTAAGTATTAAATGTTAAGTATTAAAACCATCAGCATTGCTGACTTTAAGGTATTTTAGTTTACTCATGCTAAAGAACCCCGTAAACACATATAGCTTAAAAAAGTAACGATTTTATAAACCAACATAAGATACTGTATATAAATACAGTTCATTGTATTTTAGCATTTTAACGTAAACATAAAAAAGCCAGCGGTTAAGCTGGCTTAGAATATTTGCTAACTTACATAGTTACTTGCGTAGTGCGTCTATTCGCGCATCAAGCGGCGGGTGCGATGAAAACAGCTCAGCAACACCTTTGCCACTTGCAATACCAAAAGCCATCATTGAGCCTTCTAATTGCGAAGGATGGTTTTGCTTTAATCGCTCAAGGGCGGAACGCATTTTGTCAGCACCAACTAGTTTTGCTGCGCCGCTGTCGGCTGCAAACTCACGTTTACGGCTGTAACTTGCAACCACTATGCTTGCTAGTACACCAAATAATACTTGGAATAACATATCGAATAAAAAGTATGTCCAGCTACTGCCGCCCTCTTCTTCATCGCTATTAATAAAGTTATCTACAATGCCTGCCAGTACTTTTGCGGCAAATATTACAAAGGTATTTACCACGCCTTGTATTAGCGTAAGCGTTACCATGTCGCCGTTAGCCACGTGCGATACTTCGTGGGCAAGTACGGCTTCGGCCTGATCTTTGGTCATGTTGTGCATTAAGCCTGTGCTTACTGCCACTAACGAGTTGTTTTTACTTGGGCCCGTTGCAAACGCGTTCATTTCTGGGCTGTCGTAAATAGCTACTTCTGGCATTTTAATACCTGCTTTTTGTGCTTGCGCAGATACCGTTTGTACAAGCCAATGTTCGGTTTCGTTTCGAGGCTGCGTAATCACATGCGCGCCTGTTGATTTTTTAGCGATCCATTTCGACATAAATAACGAAATAAACGATCCACCAAAACCAAATACGGTGGCTATAAGTAAAATTCCGCCAAGACTACGATGGCTTAAGCCCAGCGCACTCATTATTATTGAAAGCACTACACCTAATACCAACATAACCGCTAGGTTAGTTAATAAAAACAAAAATATACGTTTCATATTGTCCTCACAAAAATAGGTTTGATCACCGAACATAAAATTAAATTAGGTTAAAGCAACCACTGCGTTATGACACACTATGTCATAACGTTAGCGCTATTCTGTGACAAACTATGTCATAACACAAGTGTTATTTATGTGTTTATTGATAATTTTTTTAAGAAGGGTTTTACAGCAAATTTAAGACTAAAGTTTCTTTATAAGTCAGCTTATTACAAGCTGTTATTGAGCTCTGCCATATCAATCGGAAAACCACGCTCGTGTGCCAATATGCGTGCAACTTCGTCAATTTTGTCGCCGCTATTATGTTTAAGGTACGACCATTGGTGGGTACTTCGGTGATGATTTACAGAAGGATCGCTACTTATTATTCCTAATTTTATAAACTCACCCACTATTTGATCTGCCGCTATTAACGTTGACGATGCTTTTACATTTTCGGCCCGTGCGTAACTAATATGCGAATATAAACTTACATCGGCTACGCGCAAAGTGTCGTCATCCCCTGGGATTTGTTGCCCGCCATACAAGGCATTATTTTGTTTATTAGCAGTTTTAAACGCAGGGACAAACTCGGCTACATAATCAATTGCTGTTTGGGTACGAGTTTGCAATGCTGCTTTGTCCCAGCCATCTTTAATATAATGCAGGTATTTATTGGGAAGTTTAGGTTGTGCGCTCATTGGCGTGGCATCAGCTAACCCATCATTAAACAATGTAATGTTGTTTGTCATGCCATGTATTTGAAAGTATCCGTTAGGGTAAGGGGTTAGCTGCGCCATACCTTCTGGCGTACCACGGTTACCATAAATAATTATTTCGGGTATTTGCCCACCAGCACCTTGCCAATGAGTAATGTAAGAGGCTTTAAATTCAACCATGCGTTTTACATCTACCCCAACGAGGTCGTCAATAATACCGGTTTGAAAACCACACGCATTAATAAGGTAATCTACCTCAATGGTTTGTGTATCGGCTTGTGTATTGGTTGAAGTATCAGGTTGTTCATCAAGGCTTGGCTCTGATTGATATTCAATGCGCCACTTAAGTGTTTGCTTATCATTATTGGTATTTATAACTGGCGATACATTTTTAACACTGGTGCTTGTTAAAACGTGAGCGTGTTTGTACTGTGCAAGGGCGAGTTGTGCACTGGCCGATAAACGAAAAATATTCCAGCCATATTCTTGTGCAACAATTAGCGGAAACTTTAGCTTGTCTAAATCTAAATGCTTAGCAACGGGTATCATCCACTCATCTAACGACGTGGGCTTGGCTACTTGTTTTTGCTTAGCAAGCTTTAGCATTTGCTCATAACTATATAACTGATAATAATGCTCTGGCTCGCCTAATACTTTATTAGCGCTATCTTGCTCAACAAGCTCGCTGTAGGCTTTTACTAATTTATTTAAACGCGGAAATAAATCCTCCGGTGAGTCGTCATCACGTTTAGGCACTGCAAATACTGTGGGGCGAACATCGATGGTGTGAGGATAAAGGCGCGCAATATCTATACATTGCTTGAGTAAATCTATGCAGTCTTCGTCGGGTATTTCACGATATAAGTTGCCACCCGCATGCAAATGGCACATTGGAGGGCCATCAATTAACGACTTTTTCTTTTCAAGCACATAAGTTTCTAACCCTAACGCAGCAAGCCTAATGGCTATTGTGGCGCCAGCTGTGCCTCCACCAATTATACCTACGCGTTTTTTTGGTAAGCCATAGTTTAGTGCCTTTGGCTCAGCGCTTACGTGCGCATCTGGGGCGTAGTTTTCAATAAGTGGGTGCGTCATATAGTCGTTATGTCCTTAGTAACATTGTCTTTAAGCAAGCTATGTATTTATAAACGTTTATATGTGTACTAAGGCTGACTATTTCAAGATTTACCTAAAAAAGTAACTTTTTTAAAACCACTTAAGTGTTTATAGATAACGCACTAAGCAAGCTTTTGTATATTTGTAACTTAGGAGTTTGCTCGCTGTATGGGCTTATAGCAAGTATTGGAAACGGTAAACGTGCTTTAAGTGAATCAAGGTTTGCTTGGTATTCGTCCATGTTTTTATCTACTTGGTTTGCAATCCAGCCAACGCAGTTTATACCCATACTTTGCATATGCGCAGCGGTTAGTAACGCATGATTTAAGCAACCTAGTTTCATACCAACAACGAGTATTACCGGCAGTTGCTCTGCTTTAACCCAGTCGTATAAATAATCGTTTTTATTAATAGGTAATGCCCAACCACCAGCACCTTCGGTAAGTATGTAATTAGCGCCCTTTTGTTTTACATTTTTATAAGCATCACTAAGTTTATTAATAGTAATACTAACTCCAACTTGCTCAGCAGCTATGTGCGGCGCAATAGGTGGTGCAAACGCAAACGGATTTACTACGTCGTATTTAGCGCTCACTGTTGCGCTTTCCATTAGTATTAGGGCATCGGCGTTTACTAGTTGATCGAATGCCATTTCGCAGCCAGCAGCAAGGGGTTTAAAGCCAATGGCTTGTTTTTTGTGTTGGGCAAGTAATTTTAATAGCAAACTGGTAACGTGGGTTTTTCCGGCATCGGTGTCGGTGCCTGTTATAAAAAATTCTTTCATGCGTTGCCTTATGATCTGCATCTAACTTTGGTTTAAGTTTTAACTTAGCAATTAATCGCTTTTTTGTAATGGCTTTTTTCTAATGATAACAGCACCACATGATAAGACACACATGCTTTGCTATTTATAAGCGGATACGCACTGCATACTTTTTGTAGCGCCGATTTGGTAAGTAACCCTTGGCGCGTATTGGTATGATTTTGCGTAGTTGCACCTATAGCTTTAATTGAGGCAATAGCTTTTAAAGGTGTTGTGTATTCATCGGTGTAAATACGTTTTTTAGCGCTATTAATAGTAAACCCTGCATTTTGGACTGATTGGTTTATATGCAACTCACTATTAAAGGTATTTATGTGGCTGTTAGAATCAAGCGCTGCAAAGGCTGTTTTTATTTCGTTAAGTGAGCCCTCTACCACAGCGCTTATGTACGCCTGCCCGCCTGGTTTTAATATGCTGTAAAGTGATTGCATTAAAGCCGAAAAATTAGCAGACCACTGCACTGCAAAATTACTGTAAATTACATCAACACTGTTTGCTTGTAGCGGTAAGTTATCCATATCGGCGCATATTTTTGGTGCGGTTAAATTACTACTTTGCAGCATGCTTATGCTCAAATCCATGGCAATAACGCTTGCAAACATACTTTGTAAGGTATGTGTATTAACAAGCGGGCCTGCGCCTAAATCAACACAAAGCTTATTTTTATTAAAGCTTGGTTTTATGAGTGAAAATAGATCGCTCGCAGCATTTTTTTGTACATTTGCATGGGTGTTATAACTCGCCGCCGCTTTTGAAAACTTACTTTGTGTAGACTTTTTAAGCTCCTTATTTAGCTCCTTGCTTAAATCCTTGTTTATCTCTATATCCAATTCGCTACTTACTAGGCACGGTTTTACAAGTTGTGTTTGCACTAGGTCTGTTTTTAATACTGGCTGAGCAGTCATGCTATTGCACCTACTAAATACTTAACTAAGTGCGTTATGTCTTGCTCGGTATGTGCGGCGGTTAAAGTAATGCGTAAACGCGAGGTGTTATGTGCAACCGTGGGCGGTCTAATTGCAGTGAGCCAAATACCCTGTTGTTTAAGTTTATCTGCCGCTTGCAACGTTTGCTCAGCACAACCTAATACAATGGGCTGTATGGCTGTATTTGATTCCATTACTGCAATCTTATGGGTTTTAGCGAGTTGCTTAAATAACGCAATATTGGCATTTAGCTTATCGCGTTTATCATCAGCTGTTTTTATGCTTTTAATACGCGCAAGTGTGTGACTTGCCATAAGCGGCGACATAGCGGTTGAATAGGTGTAATCGCGATTAAATTGCAGCATATAATCAATAAACTGTTTACTGCCTAATACACACGCGCCGCTACTAGCCACTGCTTTACCAAAGGTAATGACTAATATATCTGGCAGCGTTTGAGTAATAAACACTTCGCAACTGCCCAAACCGGTTTTACCTAATGCACCAAAGCCGTGTGCGTCGTCAATCATTAGCCATGCGTTGTGCTGTTTTGCAAGTGCGAGTAATTCTTCAAGAGGCGCGCTATCGCCATCCATCGAAAATACGCCTTCGCTTATAATAAGCTTGTTTTGCGCTTTTGATTTTTCGAGCCTTGAACGTAAATGGTTCATGTCGTTGTGATTAAAGCGCACTAAAGCAGCGTTTGAGTGCATAGCACCGTCAATCAAGCTTGCATGATTTAACTTATCTTGAAAAATAGCGCTGTTTTGCGCAGCCGCTTTATCTTGAAACAGCGCTTTAATTACGCTGCTATTAGCGCTAAACCCTGAGTTAAATAGCATTGCTGCGCCATAACCAAATTGCTCACATAAGTACTGTTCAAGCGCTTTTTGCTGCGCCTGATAACCGGTAACCAATGCTGAGCTGTGACTCCCTAATGCGTGGGAGCCATTAAGTTTAACAGCCTCATCACCAAAGCCTAAGTAGTCGTTACTGGCAAAGTTAAGGTAGGTTTTATTATTAACCGTTATGGTGCGCGCTGTTGCATGTTGTACTACGTGGCGTTTACGAAGCAGTGCATCTTGCAGGCGAGCCTGCAGATGCGTGTTTATAAAATCAAAAGGCATTGATATAAGCCTACGCTTCGTAAAACAATTCAGAGGTTGCTTTGTCGGCTACTTGCGATGAAAGCGAGGCTTCAACTGCTTCGTCTGAATAGTCGTGACGTTTTTCTGGGTTCATGCCTAGTTTTTTAATTAGGTTCATATCGGCATCAGCGTCGGGATTTTCGGTGGTAAGGAGTTTATCACCATAAAATATTGAGTTAGCGCCTGCAAAAAAGCACATCGATTGCATTTGCTCGTTCATGGCGTTACGCCCTGCCGATAAACGTACATAACTGTGTGGCATCATAATGCGCGCTGTTGCTATGGTACGTATAAATTCAAAGTGATCTAAATCGTCTACGTTTTCAAGCGGAGTGCCTTTAACTTTAACGAGCATATTAATAGGCACGCTTTCTGGCTGTTGTGGCAAATTAGCTAGTTGCATAAGTAGTCCAAAACGGTCGCTTGCTTGCTCACCCATACCGACTATTCCGCCCGAGCATACTTTCATACCGGCATCGCGTACGTGGTCAATGGTATTTAATCTATCTTGAAAAGTACGGGTTGATATAATTTGCTCGTAATACTCAGGTGACGTGTCAAGGTTATGGTTGTAGTAATCAAGCCCAGCGTCTCTAAGTTCATGAGCTTTTTCATTTGTGAGTTTACCTAGCGTCATACAGGTTTCTAACCCTAGCTCTTTTACTTCTTTAACCATTTGCGAAATGTATGGCATGTCTCTGTCTTTTGGATCTGACCATGCAGCCCCCATACAAAAACGGGTAGCGCCTTTTTGTTTTGCAAGGCGTGCTTGCTCTACTACTTTTTCTACTTCTATTAAGCGTTCGCGTTCTAAATCTGTTCGGTAATGCCCCGACTGCGGACAGTACTTACAGTCTTCTGGGCAAGCGCCTGTTTTAATTGATAACAACGTAGAAATTTGCACTTCATTTGGGTTGAAGTTAGCACGGTGAACCGATGCGGCTTTAAAAAGTAAATCGTTAAATGGCATTTCAAATAATGCTTTAACTTCAGCGTGGTTCCAATCGTGACGAACAGGTGCAAGTTCCATAATACTCTCTTATTTTTTTCTCAGCGGTGATATTGGCTTAGTCTACGAGTTGAAGTACCATTGTCAACGAAGCCCACCAAGTTAAAGTTTACATATGATTAAAAAGAATGCGATTGACCTTGATTTTGATCGTGAGCACATTTGGCACCCATATACATCGATGACTAAGCCAATTCCGGTATACCCTGTTACACATGCTAATCACAATATTATTCACCTCGAAACTGGCGAGCAATTAATCGATGGCATGGCCTCGTGGTGGAGCGCAATACATGGCTATAATAACCCTGTTATAAATAACGCCATGATTGAGCAAATTAATAATATGAGCCACATTATGTTTGGCGGTATTACGCATAACAGCGCGGTAGAGCTGTGCAAAAAAATAGTAAATATAACGCCGCCTAGTTTAACTAAAGTGTTTTTAGCCGACAGCGGATCGGTAAGTGTTGAAGTAGCAATAAAAATGGCGCTGCAATATTGGTTAAGCCAAGGCATTACAACAAAACAAAAATTAATGACGCCTTACAAGGGCTACCATGGCGACACCTTTGCAGCCATGAGCGTATGCGACCCCGTTAACTCAATGCATAGTTTATATTCAGGCTTTTTACCTGAACACGTTTTTGTGCCTGCACCGGTTAGTCAATTTGGGTTCGAGTTTAACCAAACTGAAGCCCAAGAGCTTGAAGAATACTTTAAAGCAAACCACAGCCAAGTAGCCGCCTTTATCATTGAGCCTATTGTACAAAACGCAGGTGGTATGAACTTTTATCACCCTGATTATTTAGCCTGCGTGCGTAAATTATGCACCCAATATAACGTACTGCTAATTTGCGACGAAATTGCCACAGGCTTTGGCCGTACAGGTAAATTATTTGCTGTAGAGCACGCCAATATAGAACCCGATATAATGTGTATTGGTAAAGCATTAACCGGCGGTTCAATGACGCTATCGGCCACTATCACTAGCGATAAAATAGCCATTGGCATAAGCGAAGGTGAAGCCGGTGTTTTAATGCACGGCCCTACGTTTATGGGTAATCCGCTTGCCTGTGCAGCGGCCTGCGCAAGTATTGATTTATTACTTGAACAAAACTGGCAACAACGAATAAAGCAAATAAACACACAGCTACAACAACTTAATCAATGCAGTGAACTAGATGCGGTTGCCAATGTGCGTACCTTAGGAGCAATAGGTGTTGTTGAACTGAACGAGGCTGCGGGCAATGTTGATGTTGCTAAAATTCAGGCTTATTTTGTAGTGCAAGGTGTATGGATACGCCCATTCGGTAAACTAATTTACCTTATGCCACCGTATATAAGTGACGACACAAGTATAAAAACACTGTGTGATGCCATTTATAATGCCATTAAAGGCAAGCATTACGCTTAATAGTCGGTCTCAATAACTAATCCTAATACAGGTTATAGCGTTATTTGCTGTAACCTACCGCTACATTTAGTGTTTTTATCTATTAAGCGAGTTTGTAGTTATTGATCTCGTTAACCATTAGCTATATGATAATGTCTATCATTTACAATTACCTTTTTGGACTTCTTTGCTATGAAATTACTATTTAAACCAGCCAAAACTTTAGGTGCAAGCCTTTTACTAGCCTCGGCGTTTATGGCTCAACCAGTATTAGCTAACGGCCCTATTGGCGAGCATGTTAATCATCTTCAAGCTAACCTTAAAAGTTACGCAGAAGAAGTAGAATGGATGGTAGGCAAAGTTGATACCATGGTAAGCGACTACGATACTAAAGGCGCAAAATCTGTAAAAACTGATGATTTAATTGAATATTGGGAATCAGTTAAGTTTCACAGCGCAATAGAAACTAACTTTGTACCAGTATACGCTTCTATTTGGCAGGGTCTTTATGGCGTAAAAATGGCCATTGATAATAAAGAGCCTGCTGAGGAAGTTCGTAAACAGCAAAAAGCGATGAACATAGCCTTGTGGCAAGGCCTTGGGGCTGTTAAGCTTGCTGCAAAATTCCAGCAAAAAGGCTTGTTAGACACTGTAAAAGCAACCGCTACAACTCAAATGACACAAAGTGCCACAATTGATGAAATTAAGCACAAATTAGACCGTGTAGTAGCAAAATTTGCTGAGCGTTTACGAGACGAAGCAACTGAAATTGTTCACGATACTTATCTGCACCTGTTTGAAGGCGTTGAAGGTACACTTATTGAACAAGATGCAAAACTAGTTGAAGTGCTGGAAAAAGACTTTAACGTAACACTGCCACAAGCCATTAAAAACAGCAAAAGCGTAGACGAAGTACGCGATGTGATCAGTGATATGCAAACAAAATTAGACCGCGCTAAGGTTTTAATAGAAAAAGCCGAAAAAGCACGTAAGGATGTATTTTAAGTGAAGCGTAGGACCTTTATTCAAGGCCTAGCTGCGTTAGGGGTGGTTGGCTCATTGCCACTGCCTCTTTCTCGTGCGCTAGCCGCTGATATAGCAAACCCTGTTTCTGTTGACGATTTACCAAAGCTCAAAGGCGAGTTAACGCTTTATTTAGGCCGAGGCGAAGGTGGTTTGTATGAAAACGTATTACAAGCAATCCAGAAAAAAAATCCAGACTTTAAACTCGGTATACGCCGAGGTCCTACTGCTGCTTTAGCAAATACCATTGTTGCAGAAGCTAAAGCTGGCGTTCGCCGCGCTGATTTATTTTGGGCAGTTGATTCAGGCGCAATTGGTTTAGTAACCGATGCTGGCCTTGCACAACCTATCCCAGGTGATTTATCTGCTCAGTTACAACCACAATTTAGATATAAAGAGTGGGCACCTGTAACTGGCCGTATTCGTACATTGCCATATAACACGTCGCGTTTGACTAAAGATCAAATTCCAACAAGTATTATGGAAATTGCCGACAGCGATTTAAGTATTGGCTGGGCGCCCGCCTACGCTTCTTTTCAATCGTTTGTAACCGCAATGCGAATCTTAGAAGGCGATGACAAAACCGCTAAGTGGCTTAAAAAGATTCAAAAACGTGCTAAAACATACGCCGGCGAGCTAGGTGTTGTTATGGGCGTTGAACGCGGTGAAGTTGATATTGGTTTTGCTAATCACTATTACACTTTGCGTTTAAAATCAGGTAAACCTAATGCCAAGCTAGATTTAGCATTTACACAAAATGATGCGGGCTGTTTAGTTAATGCATCGGGTGTATTAGCGCTTAACGACGATCCGCTTGCAACTAACTTTATGCGTTACTTACTAAGTAAAGAAGTACAAGGTTACTTAGCCAGTGAAGCGTACGAAATTCCGTTAGTAAATGGTATTACCCAACCTGAGGGTTTACCGTCACTTGCTAATATTTCTCCACCTAAAGTAGATTTAACACAGCTAGCTGATTTACGCCCTACTATAGATTTGATGCGAAGCAGCGGCGTATTGTAATGAAAATACCTGCCTCTTATCCAATGGCGCTGCTTGCAGCGCTTGTTGCGCTTACCCCTGTTTATGTATTAATTGTGCTTGCAAGCGATGCGAGCTCAGTGTTTGACACCCACAACCTGCAAATTTTAGGTAACACCTTATCGTTAATGGGTTTAACGGTACTTGGGTCTATTTTAATTGGTGTGCCACTGGCGTTTATTAGCGCGTATGTGCATTTACCATTTAAAAAGCTCTGGCTGGTTGTATTTGCAGCCCCACTGGCAATTCCCAGTTATATTGGCGCATTTACACTTTATGCTGCTTTTGGCCCCGGTGGCGAAATAAATACCTTAACAGGAATAGAAACACCATCAATGTATGGCCTAACAGGTGCCGCCATTGTAATGACGCTTTATACCTTCCCGTTTGTAATGATGACAACTCGCTCATCCCTACTGAGCCTTGATGCAAGCATGGTTAATGCCGCACGAACGCTGGGCATGTCGATGACGCAAAGTATATTTAAAGTTATATTACCGCGCGTAGTTAACGGTATTGCAGCAGGCTCTTTGTTAGTCGCGCTTTATACGTTATCAGACTTTGGTACGCCCGCAATGATGCGCCTAGATACCTTTACCCGCGTAATTTATGTTGAATACAACGCCTTTGCGTTAGGGCGCGCTGCAATGCTTTCACTTCAGCTGATGGTTATTGTTGGTTTTTTACTTTTAGTTGAATCACAAATAAAAACAGCACCTGAGCGCCATGGTCGCCCGTTAATTTTATTTCCAAGTAAAGTACAATTAAGTGCCATGTTTGTTACGTTTGCACCTGTTTTACTGCTTGCTATTGGCTTGCCTTTGGCTATATTTTCGCTTTGGTTAGCTCGCGATGGTTTTAGCTCATTTGATTTTAATATTGCGTGGAACTCTACGTATGCATCGGGTATTGCGGCAATTGTAGCCGTTATCGTTGCGATCCCCGTTGCACATGCTGCACTGAGTGGAAAAGCGGGTCGTATAATGGAGCGTGTTACTTACTTTGGTTTTGGTATTCCGGGTATAGTAATGGGCACAGCGCTTGTTTACGGTGGTTTGCAGTTGCCGTTTTTATATCAAACACTGGGATTGCTTATTATTGCTTATATGCTGCGATTTTTACCACTTGCTGTAGGCTCTGTTAGAACAAGCACCGAACACTTAGATCCAAGCTTAGTAAAGTCTGCGCGCGTATTAGGGGCAAGCCCACGTGAAGTATTTACTCGCATAACACTACCTTTAACTATGCGCGGTATTATTGCCGGTGCAGCACTGGTGTTTTTAGAGTCAATGCGCGAACTAGAAGCCACGCTACTACTTGGCCCAACAGGGTTTGAAACCCTCTCTACATATTTATGGCGTGTATACGAAGCGGGCTATTTTGGTCGCGCCGCGATTCCAGGGTTATTGTTAGTAGTGATATCTGCCTGCGGGTTAGCTATTATGATGTCTGGCGAAAAACGCAACCAGTTTGAACATTAAGGATTTAAGAAACAATGCTATCTGTAAGTCAGTTGTCTATAGATTATGGCAGTAACCGCGTAGTAAGCGATTTAAACTTTTCGCTGGGTGAAAACGAAATCCTTATGCTTGTAGGGCCAACAGGTTGTGGTAAAAGTACAATTTTACAAGCCCTTGCTGGCCTTATACCTATTAGCGAAGGCGAAATAAACACAGGTAAATGGCGCGCTACACCCAAATTAACAATACCTCCTGAAAAACGCAGTGTAGGCATGGTATTTCAAGATTTTGCGTTATTTCCGCACTTAACCGTACAGCAAAACATTTGCTTTAGATTAAAAGATACAGCCCCTGCTGAGTATTGGATAAACCTACTTGGGTTGAGCGATTTTAGAGACAAAAAACCAGCAACGCTTTCTGGCGGACAAAAGCAGCGCGTTGCACTTGCGCGTACCCTTGCCCACCAACCTGACTTTGTATTACTTGATGAGCCGCTTTCAAACTTAGATGCCGCTCTTAAAGACATGCTTCGTTGGGATATTAGAAACGCACTTAAAGCCGCTGGCGTACCGGCGATTTGGGTAACACATGACCAAGAAGAAGCACTCTCAGTTGGCGATCGTGTTGGTGTGCTTAAAGGCGGTAAAATTCAGCAAATCGATACACCCGAGCGCTGCTTTAGTACCCCAAACAATCGCTTTGTAGCACGTTTTTTAGGTGAAGCCAGCTTTATTAGCGGCCAATTTAGCCAAGGACAAGCCACTACCTCAATTGGTAATGCGCCAGCTCATGGCGTTGACTGTGAAAGTGGCGACGTTGATGTACTACTTCGACCAGACGATGTGTTACTTGTACAAAGCAGTGTTGGCAATAACGGCGAAGTAATTTGGGTACGATTTGAAGGTGGCAGCCGCTTGTGCGCTGTAAAACTTGCGTGCTCTACGGTTGTAACTAGCCGAGTAAGCCATGAAGTTGTGGTAAACCCAGGCGACGAAGTGCATGTATCACTAAGCACATCGCACCCACTAGCCGTTTATAAATCTATAGATTAATATCTATACCTAACTCAAAGTTAAGAGGAAACCCCATGAACGGACCAAACCCCAATAATCCTTCACCAATGGAAGGTTTTCCTCAAGTAGGTTTTTTAAAAAACTATATTACTTCTATCAATATTGAAGTAGGCGATTATACATATTATGACGATCCTGATGGCCCTGAGAATTTTGAAAAAAATGTGCTTTACCATTTCGATTTTATTGGGGATCGTCTGATCATAGGTAAGTTTTGTGCGATAGCTAAAGACGTTACTTTTATAATGAATGGCGCTAACCATCAAACTTCTGGATTTTCTACTTATCCATTTTTTATATTTGGTAATGGCTGGGAAAAATTTGTACCAAAATCAAATGATTTACCCTTTAAAGGCAATACAGAAATTGGTCATGATGTTTGGATTGGTTATAACGCTACAATTATGCCCGGGGTAAAAATTGGCAGCGGCGCTATTATTGCCAGTAAATCAGTTGTTACCTGCGATGTACCTGCTTATAGCATTGTAGGTGGAAATCCCGCTAAAGTGATAAAAACCAGATTTGACGATAAAACAATAAATACGCTGCTAGATATAGCTTGGTGGGATTGGAGCAATGAAAAAATCACTGCTCATTTAGATGCCATTACACAATGCGATATAAAAGCCTTATCTAATCTCTAAGTCATTACCACTCAAACATGTAGGCCATTTTACTTATTGTTTTTAGCGGCACATTATGTGAGTTTCGTTTAGCGTATAGGTGCTGCATAGCTTTGTCTTTTACTTCACCCACTATCACTTCTTTTACTTGATAACCTAAAGCAACGGCAGCTTGAGAGTAAGCTATAAATTCCCATTTTTTAATATTGGTGTTATCTACAATCACCAATGGAATGCCTTGAGCAAGTGCATTTATAAAGCGCGCCAAATTTAAATTATGAAATTGTGGTAACTTAAATTTATCGAAATGATATTCGCCCTGCTCATTATTAAAGTAATCATCAGTTGAGCAAATTAGATACTGACTTTCGTCGGCTCCACCTAATTCGTCAGCAAGGCTTTGCGCGTAGTAAGACTTACCACTTCCTGGTAGTCCTCGTAAAATAAAAACTTGTTTCATAGCATCGATTTTTTAAGGGTGAATAAATATTAATTTAGTTTGGATGTTAATAATGCCACAAAATCATTAAATTTCAGAGCAACAAATCATAATAGTGGCAATTAAACTCTAAAAACTGTTTAAAAATAAACCGCATGCATAAAAACTTTTAAAGAGTTGCCCACAATAGTTTTTTTATTTAACTTTACTAGGTAAGATACAGGGTTCAAGTGCAGCGCCGTTTATGTGCAATTTATGCCCGCGTGTTGCGCACAGTTAAAATAAAATAGTTAGGCAACTTATATCATTGGAGTGAAGATGAGCCATTTAGCGATTTCAGAGCTATTAAAAGGCAATGTTGCGGTAGACAGCCAAGTAACAATTAAAGGCTGGATCCGTACTCGCCGCGATTCAAAAGCAGGAATTTCATTTTTAGCCGTTCATGACGGTTCGTGTTTTGATCCTATTCAAGCGGTAGTTCCTAATTCACTGAATAATTATGATGAAGTTACTAGCTTAACAGCCGGTTGTTCTGTGTCGGTTACTGGTGTTTTAGTTCAATCTGCTGGCCAAGGTCAATCTTACGAAATTCAAGCTAACTCAGTGACTGTGTTAGGTTGGGTAGAAAACCCAGATTCATACCCAATGTCGGCAAAGCGCCACAGCATTGAGTACTTACGTGAGCACGCTCACCTTCGCCCTCGTACAAATATGATTGGCGCGGTAACTCGTGTACGTAACTGTTTAGCACAAGCTATTCACCGTTTTTACCACGAGCAAGGCTTTTACTGGATCAGCACGCCAATCATTACGGCAAGTGACTGTGAAGGCGCGGGTGAGATGTTCCGTGTATCAACGCTAGATATGCAAAACTTACCACTTACAGATAAAGGCGATGTTGATTACAGCGAAGATTTCTTCGGTAAAGAAGCATTCCTTACTGTATCTGGTCAGTTAAATGGCGAAACTTACGCGTCTGCAATGTCAAAAATTTATACATTTGGCCCTACATTCCGCGCAGAGAATTCAAATACATCTCGCCACCTTGCAGAATTTTGGATGGTAGAACCTGAAGTAGCGTTTGCTGATTTAGAAGACATAGCAAAACTTGCTGAAAACATGCTTAAGTATGTGTTTAAAGCCGTACTTGAAGAGCGCCGTGATGATATGGAATTTTTTGCACAACGTGTAGAAAAAACCGCAATTACGCGTTTAGAAGAGTTTGTAGATAAAGACTTTGCACAAGTTGACTACACAGACGCTGTAGAAATCCTTAAAAACTGTGGCAAAAAGTTTGAGTACGCTGTTGAATGGGGTGTAGATTTACAGTCTGAGCACGAGCGTTACTTAGCTGAAGAGCACTTTAAAGCACCGGTAGTTATTAAAAACTACCCTCGTGACATTAAAGCATTTTACATGCGCCAAAACGAAGACGGTAAAACTGTTGCCGCAATGGACGTTGTAGCACCTGGTATTGGTGAGATCATTGGCGGTTCACAACGTGAGGAACGCCTTGATGTACTTGATGCACGCTTAGAAGAAATGGGCTTAAACAAAGAAGATTACAGCTGGTACCGCGATTTACGTAAATACGGTAGCGTGCCGCACTCAGGCTTTGGTTTAGGCTTTGAACGCTTAGTTGCTTATGTAACAGGTATGGGCAACGTACGTGACGTTATTGCCTTCCCTCGTACTAAAGGCAGCGCAACTTACTAATATTTAGTAAGATGTATATAAATACTAAAAACCAGCCAATAGGCTGGTTTTTTTGTGTCTTTAATCTACCGAATAAAAAAGCCGCAGCACTCAAAGAGCACCACGGCTTTCAACCAGAATAAGTTTGTTTAGTTAAAGACTATAAAGCACTCTCTAACTGTGGCAGTACTTCAAATAAATCTGCCACTAAACCGTAATCTGCAACTTGAAAAATAGGTGCGTCAGGGTCTTTATTAATCGCGACGATTACTTTTGAGTCTTTCATACCCGCTAAATGCTGAATAGCACCGCTAATACCTACTGCAATGTATAAATTAGGCGCTACAATTTTACCTGTTTGCCCTACTTGCATGTCGTTAGGTACAAAGCCTGCATCAACTGCTGCACGCGATGCACCAATAGCTGCACCTAGTTTATCGGCAATACCATTAAGTAATGCAAAGTTTTCGCCGTTTTGCATACCGCGACCACCCGATATGACCACACTAGCTGCTGTAAGCTCAGGGCGTTCTGATTCGGTTTGCTCTACACTTACAAAGCTGCTTAATTGCGAATCTGATACTGTATCAATACTTGTTATAGCAACAGCTGATTGCTCACCTTGTAAATCAAAGCTACTGGCACGCACGGTAATTACTTTTTTACTGTCGAGTGATTTAACCGTGGCGATTGCATTACCTGCATAAATTGGACGTTTAAATGTATCGGCGTCCACTACTGCGATAATTTCAGAAATTTGCGCAACATCTAATAGCGCAGCAACACGTGGCATAAAGTTTTTGCCCGTTGTAGTAGCACTTGCAACAATGTGGCTGTAGGTGTCGCTAAGTGATAAAACTAAATCGCTCATGTTCTCAGCTAACTGATGTTCATAAACGCTATTATCGGCAACTAAAACATTAGCTATGCCATCAATGCTTGCAACTTGTGAGCTCATTGCGCTTAAGTTGTTACCTGCTATTAGTACATCAATAGGAAAGCCCATTTTTACTGCAGCGTTAATAGTTTTTGAGGTTTCTGGTTTTAAGGCACCGTTGTCGTGCTCTGCAATTACGAGTGTTTTCATTTAAATCACCTTTGCCTCTGTTTTTAATTTTTCTACAAGCTGTGCAACGTCTTCTACAATAATTCCTGCGGTGCGTTTAGCTGGCTCTTCAACACTTATTAATTGCATACGCGGTGTTAAATCAACACCAAGCGAATCTGCTGCTATTACTTCAAGCGGCTTACGTTTGGCTTTCATAATATTTGGCAGTGATGCATAGCGAGGCTCATTTAAGCGTAAATCAGTTGTAACAACCGCCGGTAAATTAAGTGCTACCGTTTGCAGCCCGCCATCAACTTCGCGAGTTACGTTTACTTTGCCATTTTCAATAGCAACTTTTGATGCAAATGTGCCCTGCCCGCGATTAGTTAATGCAGCAAGCATTTGACCTGTTTGATTATTATCTGAGTCAATTGACTGCTTACCTAAAATGACAAGTTCAGGCGTTTCTTGCTCTACAATTTTAGCGAGTAGTTTTGCAATATGAAGTGACTCGAGCTTTTCATCGGTTTCGATGTGAATGGCTTTGTCAGCGCCCAATGCTAATGCTGTGCGTAATTGTTCTTGTGATGCTTTTGGACCAATAGTTACGGCAACCACTTCAGTGGCGGTACCGGCTTCTTTAAGGCGAATTGCTTCTTCTATAGCAATCTCACAAAACGGGTTCATTGCCATTTTAACGTTGGTTAAATCAACGTCGCTGTTATCACTTTTAACGCGTGCTTTTACGTTGTAATCAATCACTCTTTTTATTGGTACGAGAACTTTCATAGGAACTCCATAATTATTTAAACCTACAAGGTAACGTGCACGTCAACCTATTTATTTTATGAAATTAGACTACTTCCTGTTGACGTAAACGTCAACCTAAAATAACCTTTAACTATTCACAGTCTGTAACGTTTAATTTGCAAAGTTATAAATAGGCTGTACACCTTATTTAAATGCGTAGTAAACATTCAAATAAGTCCGTCATAGATAAAGAGGTTATTATGGTCGAACGTGAAACCATGGAATTTGATGTAGTAATTGTTGGTGCAGGCCCTGCTGGGCTTTCAAGTGCAATTAAACTCGCGCAATTAGCACAAGAAAAACAACAAGAGTGCATGATTTGCGTAGTCGAAAAAGGTTCTGAAGTAGGTGCACATGTACTCTCTGGTGCTGTTTTTGAAACCAGAGCTTTGGATGAACTACTACCTAATTGGCAAGAGCTTGGCGCACCGGTTACAACCAAAGTAACTAATGATGAAATTTATTGGTTTAATAACGAGCAAAAAGCGACATCAATCCCCCACTTTGCTACACCAAAAACATTTCATAATGATGGTAACTTCATTGTATCTATGGGCAATGTATGTCGATGGCTTGCAGAGCAAGCTGAAAGCTTAGGCGTAGAGATATTTCCAGGATTTAGCGCACACTCTTTAATAATTGAAGATGAAGCAGTAAAAGGCATTATTACTGGCGATATGGGTGTAGACAAAGATGGTAATAAAAAAGACGGTTACATGCCAGGCATGGAGCTTCGTGCAAAATACACTATTTTTGCCGAAGGTTGCCGAGGTCATTTAGGTAAACAACTAATCAATGAGTTTGCACTTGATGCAGATTCATCGCCGCAGCATTACGGTTTAGGCTTTAAAGAAATCTGGCAAATAGATGAAAGTAAACATGAGCTTGGCAAGGTAGTTCATGGTACAGGTTGGCCACTTAGCAGCGATACTAATGGTGGTGCATTTATGTATCACAGTGAAAAAAATCAAGTTGTTGTTGGTTTAATTGTTGATTTAAATTACTCAAACCCACATTTGAGCCCGTTTGATGAGTTTCAGCGAATGAAGCACCATCCTGTATTTAAAAACGTACTTGAAGGCGCTGAACGTATTGCTTACGGTGCGCGTGCTATTGCTAAAGGTGGCTTGCATTCATTACCAAAAATGCATTTTGCTGGTGGTTTACTTGTAGGGTGTGATGCAGGCACTCTTAATTTTGCAAAAATTAAAGGTAATCACACTGCAATGAAATCGGGAATGATTGCTGCTGAAGTTATTTTTGAAGCATTGCAAAATGAGTTAGCAAATACCGATTTAACTCATTATCAAACTGCGTTTGAGCAATCGTGGGCATATAAAGAGCTATATCAATCTCGTAACTTTGGCCCTGCTATGCACAAGCTCGGTAAATTTTTAGGTGGTGCGTACAATACGCTTGATCAAAACATTTTTAATGGCGGTTTACCCTTTACGCTTAAAGATAATACGCCCGATCACTCTACCCTTGTTGATGCTAACGCCGCTGACAAAATTGCATACCCAAAACCAGATGGAGACCTTAGCTTTGATAAACTCTCAAGTGTGTTTTTATCAAATACTAACCACGAAGAATCACAGCCTTGTCATTTAAAGCTTAAAGATGCGTCAATTCCTATTAACGTAAATTTAGTTAAATTTGATGAACCCGCACAACGTTATTGCCCTGCAGGCGTTTACGAAGTACAAGAAATTGCAGGCAATAAAGAGTTTGTTATAAATGCCCAAAACTGTGTGCACTGTAAAACCTGCGATATTAAAGACCCAAGCCAAAATATTACATGGGTAACACCTGAAGGTGCGGGTGGGCCAAATTATCCTAATATGTAACTAAATTATGCGCTGTATAGCTATATAACTACGTTTTTTACATATAAATTATAAACATATCCTAAATTGCAGGGGCTTCGGCCCCTTTTTTACGTTATGCTAATAGTAGTTTTAATAATAAGAGTGTTATTTATGCCGTCGTCAAAAGTTATTTTTCGTTTTTTAGCAGAGCCTACTGATGTGAATTTTGGTGGTAAAGTTCATGGTGGGGCCGTCATGAAGTGGATTGACCAAGCAGGTTATGCGTGCGCTGCAGGTTGGAGTGGTCATTACTGCGTAACTGTTTCGGTTGCGGGTGTTAAATTTAGACGCCCTATTTTAGTGGGTCAAATAGTCGAAGTAGAAGCTAAAATTGCCCATACGGGTAGAAGTAGCATGCAAATATTTATTCAAGTTAGGTGTGGCGATCCAAAAACGCAAAATATGGTTGAAACAAACCATTGTGTTATCAGCTTTATTGCAATGGATGAAACGGGCTACCCAATAGAAGTGCCTTCGTTTAAAGCAGTGACCGATGAAGACATTAAATTAGAAAATTACGCTATAAAAATGAAAGAAATAGCAATTGAAACAGAAAACTTACTTCACGAAGTCTAATTAGTAATTTGAATAAAGTAAGGCTATGTAAAAAACTCATTATACTTTGTAAAACATACAACTTATTTTAGAGTACACGATTACACAAAAGTTCACTTTGATTATAAAACACGCTAAACAATGTAAAAACCAATACAAAAGAACTAATTGTGGCGTGTTTTTAATCCATTTTAATATTGGCACGCTCGCTGCAAGTAGATAATTGAAGTTTGATTAATGAAATCAAGCATTTGATTATTTTTTGTAAAGGAGCTATTCAATGATTAAAACACTTTCTCTTTCAGCTATTGCACTAGCAACACTGGGTTTTAACTCTGCAGCACACGCTGACATTTCTGATTTCGATTCTCCACGTATTTATACTGGTATCGGTTACGGTCAATATTCTTTTGAATTTGAAGACAGTGACAACGACACTGACTTTGACGACGATGCACAAATGCTTAAAGGCTATATTGGTACTCAGTTTAACGAATACCTAAGCTTAGAACTTGCTTATCAAAACTTTGATGAAGTAAGTGATATAGACAGTAAAGCTGAAATTGATGGCGTATCGCTTGCCGCACGTTTGGGCTACCCAATAACAGAGAGCTTTTCTGTATATGCAAAAGGCGGTTGGCTTGAGTGGGATGCAGATTACACACAAGATTTACCAGTAGGTGGCGTAACAGCGTCTACAGATGGTGGTGATGCATTTTACGGTGCGGGTATTGAATACGCACTTACAACAAATGTACAGTTTCGTTTAGAGTACGAACGCTACAAACTTGATGACGATATTGATCCAGACATGGATGTAGCGTCTGTATCAGTTCAATACATGTTTTAATTAATCTTTAACATGTATCAGAGGGGTAAGCTTATGAGCTTGCCCTTTTTTGTTTTAGGTCCTTTTTAAATATATTAATACAAAATATAAACCACTCAGTCTAATAAGTGATTTTAAACCGCTTGGTCTATAAGCAATAAACTTACTTACACTAATGCCATAAATACTAAATGCAGGTAGAATAGCGCTCTATTTTATTTGTACCCGAGTACTATGAGCGATTATACCATTTCGGCTATTGGCCACATTGAATCTCCTTATAAACAAAAGTTTGCAATACCTAGGCAGCCTCGTTTAGTGCCACAAGCCAAGGCAAAACTTATTTTTGCACCTGATTTTAATCGCGAAGAGTTTGTACGTGGTTTAGATGAATTTACTCATATTTGGTTGTTATTTCGTTTTCATGAAACGGCCGATAAAGGTTATTCTGCTATGGTTCGCCCACCTCGTTTAGGTGGGAATGAGCGAAAAGGTGTATTTGCTACCCGCGCTACATTTAGACCAAACGCGATTGGTATGAGCGCAGTAAAACTTGAAGGTATTGAATATAAAAACGGACAACTTAGTTTATTACTCGCTGGCATTGATTTACTTGATGGCACCCCCATTATCGATATTAAACCGTACTTACCCTATTCAGATGCAATGCTTGACGCCAGTGCTGGCTTTGCAGATACACGCCCAGAAACACAAATGACGGTTGAATTTAGCCCTCAGGCAATTGAGTTTGTTAATGCGCAAACACAATACCCAGATTTACATGATTTTATAGCTAATGTTTTAAAACAAGATCCCCGCCCTGCCTATAAAAAACAAAAAGACGGCGAGCAAAGCTATGGTATGACTTTGTACAATTATAATATTCGCTGGCAAGTCAATGGCGAGCATAACGTAGTAACAATCATAGAAAAAAACTAAATAACTCACTTAGCGCTTTAGTGTAAAAGCATCCGCTGTTAAACTTAAGCTCTATTAAAAGAACATAATTACTCTATTTCGGAAAAAACATGCGTACAAGCCAATATATACTCGCAACACTTAAAGAAACGCCATCAGATGCTGAAATCGTATCGCATCAGTTAATGCTTAGAGCCGGTATGATCCGTCGCGTCGCTTCGGGTTTATACACTTGGTTACCCTCTGGTTTACGTGTGCTACGTAAAGTAGAAAACATTGTACGTGAAGAGATGGACAAAGCAGGTGCTATTGAAATGCTAATGCCTGTTATTCAACCCGCTGATTTGTGGGAAGAGTCTGGCCGTTGGAATGAATTTGGTCCTGAGCTTATGCGCTTCACAGACCGTCATAACCGTACGTTTGCACTTGGTCCAACACACGAAGAAGTAATAACTGATTTCGTACGTAAAGAAATAAGCAGCTACAAGCAGTTACCTGTTACTTTATATCAAGTACAAACTAAAGTACGCGACGAACGTCGCCCTCGCTTTGGTGTTATGCGAGCTCGTGAATTTACAATGAAAGATGCCTACTCTTTTCACTTAAGTGAAGAGTGTTTAGATGCGACTTATCAAGCGATGCACAAAGCATACTGTAACATTTTTGAGCGTTTAGGCCTTGATTACCGCCCTGTACTTGCTGATACTGGGTCTATTGGTGGTAGCTTATCTCACGAGTTTCATGTACTTGCTGAGTCGGGCGAAGATGCAATTGCATTTAGTGATGGCAGTGATTACGCAGCTAATATTGAAAAAGCAGAAGCACTAGCGCCAAACGATCCACGCCCAGAAGCAAGTAAAGAGTTAAAAGCATTCCCTACTCCTGACGCTAAAACAATTAATGAGCTTAAAAAGCACTACGGTGTAAAACCTCATCGCGGTGTTAAAACCTTAATTGTTTACGGTGCACCTGATGAAAACGATGCACGTGGTTTAGTGGCGCTTGTACTTCGTGGCGATCATGATTTAAATGAATTAAAAGCTGAAAAGCACCCATTAGTAGACTCCCCACTTGAAATGGCAACAGAGGCAGATATTGTTGCTGCTATTGGTGCAAAACCCGGCTCATTAGGCCCTGTGGGCTTATCTATGCCTATAATTGTTGATAGAGCCGCTAATATCCTTGCTGATTTTGTTGCCGGTGCTAATAAAGACGACGAGCACTTTAGCGGTATTAACTGGGATCGTGACGTAACTGATTACGAAGTTGCTGATATTCGTAATATTGTTGAAGGCGATATGAGCCCATGTGGCCAAGGCGTTTTACAAATAAAACGCGGTATTGAAGTAGGTCATATATTCCAACTTGGCACTAAATACTCAGAAGCGATGAAAGCGGGAGTATTAAACGAAGGTGGTAAAAACCAAACCATGACCATGGGTTGTTACGGTATTGGTGTTTCACGTATTGTTGCAGCTGCTATTGAACAAAACAACGATCAATACGGGATCATTTGGCCAAAATCAATCGCGCCATTCGATTTAGCGATTGTTCCAATGAACATGCACAAATCGCATCGTATTCCTGATATTGCAAATAACCTTTACCAAGGTTTAAAAGATGCAGGTCTTGATGTGTTATTTGATGACCGTAAAGAGCGCCCTGGTGTTATGTTTAATGACATGGAGCTAATTGGTGTACCATTTACGCTGGTGATTGGTGAGCGTAACCTTGACGAGAATAAAGTTGAGCTTAAAAACCGCCGCACCGGTGAAAAGCTAATGATTGATATTGACACTGCAATTGATGCAATTAAAGCGGCTGTTAAAGCGGCTGTTAAAGGTTAATAACACGCACGCTCAAAATAGACTAAAAGGCCGCATTTAAAATGCGGCCTTTTTTATGCGTAATAATAGCTGCTCAATGACTCACCTTTCCTAGCTTTGTAGAAATCATTTAATTACTTGCCTTGGTATAAATTGTCATGGAGGCTTCGCTAAAGTGTCTCATAAGTGTCATTAGATTTATCTACAGTGTTTAATTATTACACTATGGATGACAGGCATGACAAACAATCAACTGCGTAAAAAACAACATTATCCAGCCATTTGGATATCTGATGTTCATTTAGGTTACAAAGATTGTAAAGCTGATTACTTACTTGATTTTTTAAACTCGGTAGAATCCGACACACTTTATTTAGTGGGTGATATTATTGACTTATGGTCAATGAAGCGACAGTTTTATTGGCACCCTTCTCATTATGAAGTATTAAACTGCATACAAACAAAAGCAGCTAGCGGTACACGTGTCATTTATATTCCCGGTAATCATGATGAAGCGTTTAGAAACTATATAAATCAAACATTATTTGGTGTTGAAATCCACCAGCAGTTTATTCACACCACTAAAGCTAATAAACGGTTTTTACTTATACACGGCGACGACTTTGATTCAGCAACTCGTTATAACAAACTTGTTAGTATTGCGGGGGATGCAGGATACGACTTTTTATTATTTTTAAATCGATGGACTAATCGTATACGTAAAATATTTGGCGGTAACTATTACTCGCTTGCATCATGGATAAAAGCTCGGGTACACAAAGCACGAGAAGCGATTAGTGCCTTTGAAGATGCTGCAATTCATGAAGCTAAAAAACAAAACGTAGATGGTATTATTTGTGGACACATTCACCATCCCAAAATAAAAGTAGATGACGGTATTATGTACTGTAACGATGGTGACTGGATTGAGAGCTGTACTGCGCTTGTAGAGCAGCAAGATGGAAAGATAGAATTACTACATTGGTCAGATACACAGTTTATACTCGATAGCGCAGACATAGCTATTCTTAACACGCCTTTAAATACGTCAACAAGTACCAAACCAAAAAAATCAGCTGCCTAGCAGCTGATTTTAAAAACGATTAACTTAACCAAGTAATTAGCTTATCTTTTAAAGTTTGTGGTTTAATTGGTTTTGTAATGTAGTCGTTCATTCCAGCAGCTAAACATCGCTCTCTATCACCTTCCATCGCACTCGCTGTCATAGCGATAATCGGTATGTAAGTATAATCTACCCCTGCCTTACTATTTCTAATTTCACTTGTTGTATCGTAGCCATTTAAATTGGGCATTTGGCAATCCATTAATATAACATCAAAAGCTTGCTCTTCGTTTTCTCTCAGTGCTTCTAAGGCTTCTATACCGTCTGACGCACAAGTGATTTTTACTTTAGTACGTTTTAATATTGCCTTAGCTACTTCAATGTTTATCATATTATCGTCAACTAATAATACATGATACGCAGATAGGTCAGGCTCTACTTGTTCCTCTTCCAAGCCTTTTGGTGGCGCTATAATACAGTCACTACTAGCACCAAATAAGCTGGCCAATTTATAGCTGAATTGATCTTGAGTGAGTGGTTTATTTAAAATATGGCTGCCTTCAGGTAATACCGTTTTGATTGGCTTATCTGTCACCATGTCTCGTAAAATTAAAACATACCTTTTATTAAACTGTTTACAGTAATCAATTAACGCATCAATTTGAGGATGCTCATCATCAATTAATAATAAATCAGCTTCAAACTCTTTGTGCTCACTAAAGTAGTCAAGTCGTACAATGTTTTCTGCTTTTACTTTGCAGGTTAATAACAATAAGTCGCACACGTTTTTATAAACGTTATCGCGCGCTATTAATGCAGCTACGTTAATACTTGTAGCAAGCTCTATACCTGTGTTTAATTTTTTCTCTTGTGCAACGTGTAGCTCAACCGTTGCGGTAAAGGTACTACCCGCGCCCTTTTCACTTATAACCGTAATATTACCACCCATTAACTGAGCAAGTTTTTTACATATAGATAAACCTAAGCCTGTACCACCAAAATGGCGGGTCGTGCTTGAATCTTCTTGCGTAAATACTTCAAATAGTTTGTCTATGTTTTCAGGCGCTATACCAATTCCGGTGTCTTTTATTGTAAAGCTCATTAATAACTTTGAGTCAGTAATGTACTTAGAGCCAACAGTTAAACTTACTTCACCTCTATGAGTAAATTTAAACGCATTATTAACTAGGTTAATTAAAATTTGTTTAAGTCGATGGCTGTCGCCAATAACCATTCTGTCTACTACATCTTTAGTATCTAAAAATACTTCAAGACCCTTTCGTTGCCCTTGTAACGCTAAAGAGCTAATCATATCGCTACATACTGTAACAACATCAAATGTATGATTATCAATATCAAGCTTACCAGCTTCTATTTTAGAAAAATCAAGGATATCGTTTATCAAATTCATTAGTGAATTAGCACTGCTATTTGCTAGTTTTAAATAATGGTATTGTTGTTCGGTTAAGCCATCTTCTTTGAGCATTTCAAGCATACCCAAAATGCCATTCATCGGTGTGCGTATTTCGTGAGAGATATTTGCTACAAAGTCACTTTTTGCATGGCTTGCTGCTAATGCTTGGTCAATTGCACGTTCTAGTTCAATGGTCCTTTGTGAAACCTTTAGCTCCAGAGTACTGTTTAACGCTTCGAGCTCTGATTGCGTATTTTTTAATGAGCTAATATTTCTTAAAATAGCCGCTACCTGATAACGGTTATTATATACATCAAAAATACTGCTAAGCGTAATTGAAAAGTATTGTTTGTTGCCATAACCATCTGTGTAGATAGCTTCAAACGGCATTTTTGAACCGTTTGTAATGGTCTCTTGTATACAATTAGTGTCTGCGTCGTTTAAATTAAACAGCGAGACAAAATCAGGATTAGTGCCTGATATTGAACTACCAAAAACCTCTTTAGCGGTATTATTAAAGTGAACAATTTCGCCGTTTTGCTCAATTGTAAAAATAGCATCCAAAGAATTTTCTATTACTTTATTGTTTTGCTCTTTTAGAGAATTAATTAACAACTTACGGTTTATAAAACGTTGGTATAAAAAGGCAATAACTAAAAATACGCTAAAAAATACCACTAACATTGCAATAAAGCTTTGACGCCTTTCGTTCACCTTTGCAAACAACGTTTTAGTATCAACACTTACACCAAGCTCTAAAGGTAGCATGGCTATATCACCCTCAAACGAAATTCGTTTTTTTAAAGTGTAAGCCACTGGATAATTACTTATTGGTAAAGTGCCTTGCTCTGTCATGGTGGTTGCAGTAGAGAATTCTTCAGACCATGTTTTAGTTTTATTAAATTCAAAACGGAATCGAAGTTGAGGGTTTGGATGATATAAAAATTCACCTTCATTATTCATAAGGTAAACCTGCGTCCCTTGTGGAGATTCAACTGTTAAATCTTCAAGTAATTTATCCGCAAAGTAATTAGTAACTAATATTGCAAATATTTTATTATTTTCATCAAAAACAGGCTTAGCAACACGAAAAGTGCTTATATAAGGTTCTTGTATCTGTCCATTTTCACGGTTGTAGTTAATTGGAGAAATATAAACACTTTTCTTATCAAGCATGCTTGCTTTGATTATGTAATCGCGTTGACCTTTTTTTTGTAATTGCAGACCTTGCAGTCGATTAATCTCTCCAAGTTGATTTCGGTCAACTCTAACAATCTCTTGCCCACCATCTTCGAGCATAATATAGCGAGCTTGCAAAATACTGTCATCGGTCTGCATAAAACCAGTAAAAATACTTGCTAAGCGCTCTTGCCAAACATCTATTGGCGTACCAAGAACAGGATCAATTAGTTTATTTTCATTAGCGCGGGTAATGCCTTGTATTGGTGGTGTAGCATCTAAAAAACGAATGGCGGTAACACTGTCTTTAAGATGTTTTTTTAATGAATAGCTCTTTGTTTCAAGTTCACGCTTTAATTCTATTTGAGCTGAATTATAAACATCACTTCTTACTTTTTGATCGAACAAATACAGAGATGGTAAAGCTATAAGAACAAATATTATTGTTGCAACGAGCATTAATTTATTATTTTTTGTTACATTCAACAAAATATTTCTTTTTAGCATTTACCATCACCATAAATTTTTATTGTTATTAGTATAGAGCATTAACGAAAGAATTGGACCCTCTAACTAATCAGTTATCGTTATAATTTTTATAATAAAAAGACTAAATCATTAGTTTTATTTAGAGCACAACCCTTATGTGAATTTTAAATGAATGGGTTAAAAAATATTGGCTTACAAAATTAATAAATGAGCTATTTTAACTATTAATCGCTTCAAAGTATAAAAGGTAGCAATTGCTACCTTTTATATATTCTTAAAACCCTTTATGTACATTATCTAAATAGCACATCTTCTCTGTTAAACCACTTAACACAAAATGCCAATAGTCCAGCAGCAATGATTGCAGTGGCTAAAAATATTAAGCCTACAAATGTGTAATCAACAGTCCCTTTTACTATTTCTTTAATTGCTAATGCTACGTTTGTAACAGGAATGAATGCTGTTTTAGCATTGAGTTCCATATTTGGCATGATTGAAATAATAATCGGGAAAAATACGCCCATACTAAGTGGTGCCATATAATTTTGCGCTTCTTTAAACGTGCGAGCATAGATAGATATAGCCAGAGCTAAGGCCGAAAATATAGCTGCAACAGGTAGTAATAGTACAAATATCATTAGTAAATCGGTAACTGCTAATGTACTAAATGCGGCTTTAATAAAATCAAGATCGGCAAATGCGAGCGCCAGTGCTATCCAACAGCCCATGCTTAAGACAGTTATGGTTGTGGAGGCAATGGATGTAGTTAACAAAGTTATAAATTTACCAAGCACTAGCTCTGTGCGCGTAATAGGTGTAAGTAGGAGTGTTTCTAGCGTGCCGCGTTCTTTTTCGCCAGCGCCTAAATCAATAGCGGGGTAAGTAGCCCCCATTAGTACTAATGGTATAAGTAAGTAAGGTAAAAACCCGCCAATTTTTTCGCCAAGGTTTTCACGTTTATCGGCTGTATCTACTTTAATAACTTCAATTGGATTAAGAATGGATTTTTGAACAGACTCTTCAATACCAAAACTGACTAGCTTTTGAGTTTGCAGTGCGTCACTGTATTCTTTTGCTAGCTCTTTGACGCGTTCAAATAAAAAGTTGATAGATTTTGAATCATTAAAAACAACCTGCCACTGGCTTTGTTCACCTTTATCTAGTGTTTGCTCAGCATGACTTGGTAAATAAATACCCATATCAATATCGCCAGCGATTACACCTGCTTTAAGCTCATCAATATTGTTAAAGGTTTTATCCCCTTTATAAAGCTCAAAACTTTTGTGATAAAACACTTTATCTGTAAACTCTTGTGCGTATTCACCGTTGATTATCGCGTAAGTATTTACTTTTTGCTCAGCGTCCATTGCAGCTTGCGAGCTTATAAATGCCATTACAGCAAACAATAACGGAAATATAGCAACAGGAAGCGCGACAACAAATAATAGCGTTTTTTTATCGCGTAATAACTCTCTTAATTCCTTTTTAAATACCTCAAACATCATGTTTCTCCGTTAATATATTCATAAACGCTTGATTAAGCTCATCACTATTACCTGCTTGTTTAAACTCTTCTACTGTCCCGTCAAAACAGCTAATACCTTCGTTAATTACAGCGACACGGTCACATAAAAGAGCTACTTCATCTAGATGATGGGTTGAGAAAATAACAGGCGTCCCTTGCGCCTTTAAACCTTTGATAAATTTAATAACGGTTTGTGTTGTCATTATATCAAGACCCGTTGTTGGCTCATCAAGTACCACAACTGCTGGGCGATGAACAACTGCACGCGCTATATTTGCTTTTTGCTTCATACCTGTTGAAAGGTTTTCTGCCCGTTTATCTACAAATTTGTGCATGTCTAGCAATGTAAATAGCTCATCACAACGCGATGCAATATCGCTTTTGTTCATGCCATGAAGCTTTGCAAAATACTCTATGTTTTCTTTTACAGTTAAGCGACCATACAACCCCGTAGAGCCTGATAAAAATCCAATAGACTTACGGCCCAGTAGCGGTTTTTTTACAATATCGTTTCCAGCAATCGTTATTGAGCCTTCATCGGGCTTTAACGCGGTTGAAATCATTCTCAGTGTCGTCGTTTTTCCCGCACCATTTGGGCCGAGCAATCCAAGTACCTCACCTTTAGCGCAACTAAAACTAACGTCTCGTACTGAGTGAAAGTAGTCTTTATCTTCACGAGGATCGATGTCGTCTATTTTATTTTTTTTGTGATCTTTAGTTAGCTTAAATTTCTTTTTAAGCCCAGCAACTTCTATCATGTTCGCATCCTTCGTTTCGCTCTAAAATAATCTGTATTGTTGTAAAAAGAGTCATCTTTGTTTTCGTCATGCCAGCCTGGCACACCTAATAAAGGCAGTGGTGAAAGCTTTTTGTTATCGGCTAAGCAGTTATCTGTATTAATCATCTCATAAAGGGCTTGGTCAAGGTACTGGTATTGAGTTACTAAATCTTTACAAAATATTTCATTCGGTACACAAACAAATAACGCTTTACCCGTTAAACCTATATAAGGCTTTGTTAGCATTTCATAATTAGCATGACCAAACATAAAAGGTTTTATTGTTTTACCCCACTCATGTTTGTGTTCAACGAATGCAGTTTTCCATTGGTGATCGCAAAGCCACTGCTGCCATTTACTCTCACTTATAGCTAATACAACACCACACTCATCAAAAAGCGTTAGTGCATTACGATGCTTAGTACGCTGTTGCAGTCCATGCTCAGCTATATCTTGCACATGTCTATGGTTTATTAACGCTTTGGTTTTTGGAAATAAACACCATATAAACCCACCAAATAAGTCATGCCAATTTTCACTTCGTGTAGGTACAACACCCGTTTCAAAAATTACTTGCTCGTAATACCGCTCGCCAAAGTCTACCTTTGCATCATCTTCAAAAGTAATAGGAATATTATTCTCATTAATAGCAGTTAAAAATGGAGAAAACCACTGCGGCGCCGGCCAATCTGTTAGTTCGTTAACTTTAAATAGCTCACGTAAATGCGCAAATGCACCTGTTTCTAAACTACTGATTTGCCACTGCTCGGGGGGAGTAAAACGCTTCATTTAAACCTTTAACAATTTATGCCTATAATTTACGAGAAGTTTACCGCAAAAACTGGTTCTACTTAATAGAAGTTAATATACTAATCACAACTTAAAACAAAAAAAGAGCTGACATGAAACATTATTTCTCTCTCACACTCCTCGCTACTGCTGTTTTAGCAGGTTGCGCAACAACAAGTATTACACCTACTGATGTAACAAATGGTTATAACAGTATTCAAGCTGATGAATTGGCTAAACATGTAAAAGTACTCGCATCGGATGAGTTTGGTGGCCGTGCTCCTTCATCACCTGGCGAAAAGCTAACGCTTGATTATTTAACTGCGCAGTTTAAAGCCCTAGGTTTAGAGCCAGGTAATGGCGACAGCTACTTACAAGAAGTTCCACTTGTGTCGCTTGAGGCTGATGCAAACATGGTATTAAGTATTGGTGGTAAAGACTATCAATACAAAAAAGACATGGTTATGGGTAGCAGCCGCATAAGCGCACAAGAAGGCATAGAAAATTCTGAACTTGTATTTGTGGGCTACGGCGTTAACGCACCTGAATACAATTGGAATGATTACGATGGATTAGACGTTAAAGGTAAAACGGTTGTAATGCTGGTTAACGATCCGGGCTTTGCAACAAAAGACCCTACTTTATTTACTGGCGACGCAATGACTTATTACGGTCGTTGGACATACAAATACGAAGAAGCGAGTCGACAAGGTGCCGCTGGTGCAATTATTATTCATGAAACAGCACCTGCTTCTTACCCGTGGTCGGTTGTTGAAAACTCGTGGAGCGGCGAGCAGTTTGGTTTTCAAAAAGAAAACAACAACATGGACCGCGTAGCCGTTGAAGGCTGGGTTACAACTGACGTAGCAAAAGAGCTTTTTACTAAAGCAGGTTTAGATTTTGATACCGTTAAAACAAATGCTGCTAAAAGTGCTTACCATGTTGATATGGGCGATTTAACTGCTTCTGTTAATGTTAAAAATACGATTAAAAAATCAGTGTCGTATAACTTTATTGCCACTTTACCTGGTAGTGAGAAACCAGATGAGCATGTTATTTACTCGGCTCATTGGGATCACTTAGGTACAGATAAAACACGTAAAGGCGATCAAATTTATAACGGTGCTCACGACAATGCAACGGGTACCGCTGGGCTAATTGAAGTAGCTGAAGCGTTTACTAAATTACCAAAGCACCCTAGCCGCTCAATGACATTTTTAGCAGTTACGGCTGAAGAGCAAGGCTTACTAGGTTCTAAGTACTATGCAGCTAACCCAGTGATTGCAGCTAATAAAACAGTCGCTAACATAAATATGGATAGCTTAAATTTATTAGGCAAAGTAAAAGACATGAATGTGGTCGGTATTGGTAAGTCACAAATGGATGAGTTTTTAGCAACTGCAGCTAAAGAGCAAGGCAGAACAATATCAGGCGATCCTAAACCATCATCTGGTGGTTATTACCGCTCTGATCACTTCGCATTTGCTAATATGGGCATTCCAGCCATGTACGCAGGTGGCGGCACAGTCGCAGCTGACGAAGAGACAGCTAATTACCGTAAACGCATGAGTTTAGTACTTCGCGGTTGTTATCATCAACCGTGTGATCGTTACCGTGACGAATGGGATTTATCGGGTGCTGTTCAAGACTTACAATTGTTTTATAAAGTAGGTTTTGATATTTCGGAGCAAGAGCAATGGCCAACGTGGAATGCAAACTCAGAATTTCAACGTAAGTAGCATTGGTTTAACATCGAAAAACTCAAAGAGAGTAATCGATTTAAATAGATGTAAATGATATTGATTATCATTTAATTAAAATATACAGTGTTACTAAGTTTATTTAATTGGTAACACTGTATGATTTTACTCTCTCAAATAGGATTTATTACGCCCGCTTCTAAACGCTTTGTTAGCCAAAATAAACGTTTATTATTACCACTTTTTTTACTGGTATGCTTAGCTGTGCCATCACTTCGTGAAATTACAATAACAGCACTAAGTGATGCTTTTTTTCAAGTTAGCGTATTTGTTGCTGCTACATTATTAATTTATTACTACGCCATAGAGCATTTACCTCAATTAGAGCTTAGTTATTTAAGTGCTAAATCGCCGGTATTAGAAATATTTTTTGCTGCCGTTTTAGGTGCCCTTCCTGGATGTGGTGGTGCAATAATAGTGGTTACCCAGTTTACAAAAGGCCAAGCAAGTTTTGGGGCTATTGTTGCTGTTTTAACAGCTACAATGGGAGATGCCGCATTTTTACTCCTTGCCACTCGCCCTACTGAAGGTTTAACCATAATGGCCATTGGCTTAGTAGTAGGCACGCTTTGTGGTGTTATAGTAAACGCCCTTCATGCAAAAGACTTTTTACGCCCAACAAAGCAAGAACAAAAACACCAAGTTAAAGTATTGCCAACTCGTATAATTAAAATAAGCAAACCCGTTTGGATGTTCGCTATTATTCCAAGCCTCATTATTGCTTTTTTAATTGCATTTAATGTCGACTTTGATCAATTTGGAAAATACACAGGCACAAGTATTAGTATTTTTGGTGCTGCAATGGCGTTATTTACTGTAACTATATGGGCGTATTCTTCTAAAGGTGAAAGCTATAAAGAAGTAACCTCAGAAGACGATGAATGTAATCCACCTTCTAAAATTATTAAAGTACTTCAAGACACACACTTTGTGACCGCATGGGTAGTGGCATCGTTTATGTTGTTTGAGATTTTAGTAAATATTGCAGGGCTTGATTTAAAAAACTGGTTTGCACATTATGCTTATTTAGCCCCACTTATTGCTGTGGTGATTGGTTTTTTACCAGGTTGTGGTCCGCAAATAATTGTTACTACGTTATATATTCAGGGGATCATTCCATTTAGCGCATTAACTGCTAATGCAATATCTAACGATGGTGATGCGTTATTTCCTGCAATTGCAATGGCACCCAAAGCGGCTGTAATTGCGACTGTGTATACATCTATTCCTGCTTTGGCCGTTGGCTATGGCCTTTACTTTTTAAGTTAAAATTGCCATAAACAAAAAAGCTCAGCTATTGCTGAGCTTTTAGGATGTTAACTTATTTTATTTATACGGCTGCTGGCTCTGCAGCTAGTTCTTTTGGATTTGGGCCATAATCGTTCTCACCTTCATGTGAGTCTTGTGCAAGAAAAACAATTAAAACAATCCAACCAATTACTGGCACTAACCAAAGTAACTGCCACCAGCCTGAACGACCAGTATCATGAAGGCGACGTGCACCAGCACTTAAGCCAGGAATTAATAGCGCTAAGCTATAAATAGAGCCAATGAACATTGTACCTAGTACACCATCAATCGCATTACAAACTACCGAAAAAATGAAGTTAAATAATACAAACATCCAATATGCTTTACGACGATTACGGCCTGAAAAATCCGCGTAGCTGCGAAGCGCGTTCATATAATGTTCCATGAAATTTCCTTAGTGTTATTTTTTTATATTCCCTAACGGGGTTAACTTTATTACTTTTTAGTAACACATGTATCTTAAATAAAAACAGACTCATTTAAAACAAAAAACCAGCAAATTGCTGGTTTTTTTATTAGGGCGTGTTGACCTTTGCGGATTGTAATTTGTTCAATCTAGGGGCGATTTAATCGCGGCGCGAGGTTTGTAACCTAGTGGGCTAAGTAAAAACCGAGCAACAAAGAGTTTATCGCCCCTAGGCAGAACCCGAAGGGCAGCGCATGTTTGGCTTTTATGCTGCGTTATCGCCTACTTATGGGGAGTAACCACACTTCATAGGCTCTGCCTTGCCTAAAAACCAAACATACTGCTGCAAATTCAATCATCAAAGATCAACACGCCCTAGGTTTAAACAATTATATTATTAACTCATTGCCATCATCATTGCCGATGGGTTTTCTAAGTACGATTTCCATAGGTTATTAAAGCGTGCAATAGTGCCGCCATCAATAACGCGATGATCGCCAGACCAACTCACTTGCATAATAGCTTTACTCACAACTTGGCCACTTTCATCAAAACGCGGTAAGTGCTGCAGTTTACCCAATGCAACAATAGCCACTTCTGGTTTATTAATGATGGGGGTTGCGATAGTGCCGCCAATTGCACCAATATTAGAGATGCTAATCGTCCCTCCTTTTAAATCATCCGGTGCAACACGCCCTTCTCGCGCAGAATGAGTTAAGCGGGTTAAATCATTAGCCACATCAACAACACTCTTACTCTGGCACGACTTAATATTAGGCACTAACAAGCCAATTTTTGAATCAACCGCTATACCAATATTATGATCGTTATAATAGGTAAGCTCTGAGCAATCATCATTCACTTTTGAATTCAGTACAGGGTACTCTTTCATTGCTAGCGAGAGTGCTTTTACAAAAAATGGCATCATGGTGAGCTTAACGCCTTGTGCTTTGTACTGCTCTTTTAAGGAGCTTCGCAAAGCTATAAGCTGTGTTAAGTCGATTTCATCACTAAAAGTAAAGTGCGGAATAGTTGAAACCGAAGCCACCATTTGCTTGGCCATGGCCGCTTTAATGCCTTTAATTTGCTCTACTCGTACGCCACCGCTTTGATTCTGTGTTTGGTTTTGTACTGCACTTTGAGAAGCATCGCTATTAAGCGGTGAAGTATCAATAGTATTTGGCACTTCGCCTTTTACAAACTCTTCAATATCTTGCTTGTAAATACGTCCATTTTTTCCACTACCTGGTACGCACGTTAAATCAACATCTAGCTCACGTGCTTTACGACGAACTGCAGGCGACGCCACCGCTTTTTGATTGATAACCTTTGCAGCTTGCTGCGTTTTAACAGAGACAACTTTTTCAGCGACGGCATTAGTTTGAGCCTTTACGACCGCTTGGTTTATATCAACATTTGGCTTTACTGCACTGCCTGCAATTGTCATTTGAAACAACGAGCTATGTACTTTTGCTATTTCACCTTTTTGGTAATATAGTTTTTTTACTGTGCCTGTATATTTTGCCGGAATTTGTACTAATGCTTTGTCGGTCATTACGTCACAAACCGCTTGGTCTTCTTCTATTTCATCGCCTTCTGCGACTAACCAATCAACAATCTCACACTCAACAATACCTTCACCAATATCTGGTAGTATAAAGTCTTCAACTACATCAGATGCATTGTTATTAGTTTGATTTTCAGCTTGAACAGGCTCTTCTACTACTTCATTACTCGTACTATCACCAGTTACATCCATAGCAAATAAAGGAGCATGTACTTTAGCAATTTCACCTTTTTGATAATATAGCTTTGAAATAATGCCATCATGCACTGCTGGAATTTGTACTAATGCTTTGTCTGTCATCACATCACAAATTGGCTGGTCCTCAGATACGGTATCGCCTTCTTGAACTAGCCACTCAACAACTTCGCATTCAACAATGCCTTCACCAATATCGGGTAATATAAAATCTTTCGCCATGGTAACCCCTAAAAATCCATTGATTGTTTAATTGCAGCCAACACTTTTAGTGCGTCCGGTACGTATTCTTTTTCAAGTGCCAACGGGTATGGTGTATCTAGACCACATACACGTAAAATTGGCGACTCTAAATGCAAGAAACACTCTTGTTGTATTGTTGCTGCTATCTCGGCACCAAAGCCATTAGTTATAGGCGCTTCATGGCTCACGATTAAACGGCCGGTTTTAATAACCGATTTAGCAATCGTTTCAACATCCCATGGTAAAATACTACGAAGATCTATTACTTCACAGCTTATACCTTGCTCGCTTGCTTGCTGTGCTGCCTCTTCAATAATCTCCATTTGAGCACCCCACGCTAAAAGCGTAATATCGGTACCCTCTTGTACTACTTCAGCCGTGCCTAATTCAATACTATAATCTTCTTCTGGCACTTCGCCTGTTGATGCACGATATAAACGCTTAGGCTCAAAAAATATGACAGGGTTATCATCTTTAATAGAGGCACGTAATAAACCCTTAGCTTGATAAGGGTTACGCGGTACAACCACTTTTAAGCCCGGTGTATGTGCAAAATAAGCTTCGGGTGATTGCGAGTGATATAAGCCACCAGCAATACCACCGCCATAAGGCGTACGAATAGTTAAGTTACCTACATTAAATTCATTACCACTGCGATAACGAAATTTAGCGGCTTCATTTACTATTTGATCAAACGCTGGGAAAATATAATCAGCAAATTGAATTTCTGCCAATGCAGGCGCACCAAATGCCGCTAAACCATTAGCAAAGCCTAAAATACCTTGTTCGGTTAAAGGCGTATTAAAAACGCGATGCTTACCGTACTTTTCTTGCAAACCTGATGTTGCTCTAAATACACCACCGAAGTAACCAACATCTTCGCCAAAAATACAGGCTTGAGGGTGTTCGTTCATCGTAATATCGAGGGCAGAGTTAATTGCGTGGAGCATGTTCATTTTAGCCATTACTTAATTCTCCCTGCAGTTACTGGGTAAGCATCTGGATGCTGTTTTATATGTTCTTTTAATTGCTCGTACTGACGTTGCAATAATGGAATTGGTGTATCGTAAACGTCAGATACCAATTCTTCTAAAGCGGGCTTGTCAACAACTTCAGCACGCTTAAGCGCTGCTAAAATTTCTTCACGAATCGACTCTTTTGCTTTTATATCGTCTTCTTCGTTTAACCAATCTTGCTTGACCAACCATTTTCTAAATTTATCAATAGGACAGATTTGATTATTTGCCTCTTCATCTTTAGAGCGATAACCACTGGGATCGTCTGATGTAGAATGCGCGCCTAATCGATAAGCAATCGATTCAATAAGCACAGGCTCACCTTGTGTTGAGGCTATTTCGCGTGCTTTTTTGGTCGCTGCATACACAGCAAGTGCATCTGTGCCATCAACACGAATTGTTTTAATACCATAACCTACACCACGCGACGCAATACCATCGCCTTTAAACTGTTCATCAGCAGGGGTAGATATGGCATAGCCGTTATTACGTGCAAAAAATATAACCGGCGCTTTGTGAACAGCCGCCATATTTAAGCCCGCATGAAAGTCACCTTCTGATGCAGCACCTTCACCAAAGTAACAAATAGTCACGTTATCAATTGTGCTTGCAAGCTCACCCGTTTTAGCGTCGATATGCTTTATTTTTTGACCATATGCATAACCTGTTGCCTGTGGTATTTGCGTACCCAGTGGCGATGAAATCGTCATGTAGTTTAGCGCTTTAGAGCCATAATGGATTGGCATTTGGCGACCTTTACCTAAATCCAATTCATTTGAGAACATTTGGTTCATAAATTGATCGAGTGTAAAACCACGATAATGTAGTGCTGCTTGTTCACGATATTGAGCCATGATCATATCATCTTGATCAAGTGCAGCAGCAGAGGCTGTAACTGCGGCTTCTTCGCCTAGGCATTGCATATAAAAACTAACACGACCTTGGCGCTGCGCGCCTTGCATACGTTCATCTAACAAACGTATAAAACGCATTGTTTCATATAACTTAATAGCGGTATGTTTTGAAATATCAGGTGCGGTTGCACTAGGATGAATGTCGCCGTCCTCAGTTAAAATACTAAGGGTTGGAATATTAAGTGCTTGGCCATCAATAAATTCAAGCTCGTGGTTAATATTCAGCGATACGTTATTTGGATTACTCATAACCTACCTTCTTTTGTTGTCGGTAAAACAGTGCCCCTTTAAATTATTATTGTGGGTGATTGTTGCTGGTTAAACTTTGCAACATCTGCACTATCTTTAATTAAAGCTGCCAACACTTTACGTTAACGTAAAGTGTTATTCAACACATCTGGGACGAAACAAAAGCAAATACAGGTTAAATAAGTGGCAAGTTAACGATACGGTTACTTTAATTAATAGTAATCATATAGTTAACTTGAAGCTACCAGTGGTCTGATGAGTTTAATTAGACGAAATTGCTATCAATATCCATTGGAATAACAGTAAGCAGTGCTCTTTGGCCTAATGCTACGCTCGCATTTGGAAATATAATAGCCTCACCTTCAACGTCAGCGTAAATCGCTGTATCACCGTCGGTTGCAAGTAGTTCACCTTTCGCAAAGCCAGTAAAGTTCTCAGCATCATCAGAAAAAGGGAAACTAAAATCATCCTTTGTTCTATTAATTGTGCGGTGCACTGCAAATAACTCAAACTCACTTGCATTAAAATCAGGGCATTTAACTTCATTTTGGCTAATTAATGCAGTTAATGTTTGCTTTGTTTTTTCAAAGCGGGCCATATCATTTTGGCCAAATGGCTTAACCTGACCCAGCTCTACCGTAAACGAGTCTGCACCATGAACAAACGACGAATAATAGCTAAACGTTGTTGCAGGAGATTTCATCATAAGTACGGTATTTACACCACAGCTCAATAAAAATTGTAACTGTGGCTTTTTCCATGGCTTACCATGTAAAAATGGATACACAGCAAATTTTTCGTTTTTAGAGCCTCTAATTGCAGTGTGTAAGTCGTAATGACATCGGCTACTGCCTTGCTGGCCACGGGCATAAAAGTCACTTACGTATTGCTCAAGCTTTGCAGCGCGGTTTCGCTCATTATTCATTGGTACACCTTCAACTGTATGGTGACCATTAAATAATCTATTTAAGTTTTCTTCTACAAAACGCAGGCCAATATTAATTGATTGTGGATTACCATAAATAAATAAAACACGCTGCTTAAGGACTAGCTCACCTTTTATAATTTGTTTAATGAGCGTATCACAAATTTCAATTGGCGCAGTTTCGTTACCGTGTACGGCGCTTGAATAAATTACATCTTTGCTTGTTTTAACAGCAGGTTGAAACTCAATTACACCGGTATCGTGTATATTTACACAAGTTCCATTATCTAAAACAAATTCACCTGCATCTAAATGCCATTCGTTGTCACGACTAAGCGTTAAAAAATCGCCCGTTTGTTTTAATTCATTTAAGTAAGATGGATTGGCTGACATGTAATAAGCCCTTTAAAAATAATGTGAGAGTAAACTCTTATGCATATATTTTTATAAATACACAAGGTATAGAAACGAAAACGGCTGAATAAATCAGCCGTTTTAAAATTATTAGATTAAGTTAGCTTATAACTGAATCTACAAGCTTTTTAGCTTCTTTTTCAAGTAACGCTAAATGCTCTTCACCTTTAAATGATTCAAGGTATATTTTATAAATATCTTCAGTACCTGATGGACGCGCTGCAAACCAGCCATTTTCAGTGACCACTTTTAAACCACCAATTGCCGCATCGTTACCTGGTGCATGAGTCAGTTTTTGCAAAATAGGTTCGCCAGCAAGTGTATCTGCTTTAACATCAGAAGCACTTAATGCTTTTAAACGTGACTTTTGGCCGCTTGAGGCCGGTGCATCAAGGCGTTTATAAATTGGAGAACCAAACTCTTGTTCTAGTTCTTTATAAAGCGCTGATGGAGTTTTACCTGTTACTGCAAGTATTTCTGCAGCAAGTAGTCCCATAATAAAGCCGTCTTTATCTGTACACCATACAGAGCCATCAAAACGTAAGAATGCAGCACCTGCGCTTTCTTCGCCACCAAGTGCAAGCTTGCCTTTGCTTAAGCCTTCAACAAACCATTTAAAGCCTACGGGTACTTCTTTTACTTTTCGATTATTGCGCGCTGCTACTTTATCGATCATAGAGCTAGAAACCAGTGTTTTACCAATCTCTACTGTTTCATTCCAATCACGGTGTTTAAGTAAGTAATCAATTGCCACTGCTAAAAAGTGGTTTGGATTCATTAAACCATCTGGCGTTACAATACCGTGGCGATCGTAGTCAGGGTCGTTACCAATAGACACATCAAAGTCATCTTTTAATGCAATAAGGTTTGCCATTGAATAAGGTGATGAACAATCCATACGAATTTTGCCATCTTTATCAAGTGGCATAAAAGCAAAACGTGGGTCAACAACATCATTAACGACGGTTAAATCTAAATTATATTTTTTAGCAATAACAGGCCAAAAATTAATACCTGAACCACCTAGTGGATCAATACCAATTTTGATACCTGCATCGCTAATGGCTTTTAAATTAACGATATTTGCTAAATCATCAATATAAGGAGTCATTAAATCTTCGTAGCGAATAAAGCCTGAACGTGAAGCTTTAGCGAATGGGAATAACTCAACTTCAACCAAGTCTTCTAATAAAAGTTGATTTGCTCTGTCTTCAATCCATTTAGTAACGTCGGTATCAGCAGGTCCGCCATTAGGTGGGTTGTATTTAAAGCCACCATCTTCAGGAGGGTTATGCGAAGGCGTAACAACAATACCGTCTGCAAGCTCATTTGGGTGTAGCTTGTTATGGCTAACTATGGCGTGGCTGATAACTGGCGTTGGTGTAAAGTCACCGTTTACTTGCGTTATCACTTGCACTTCGTTAGCAACTAAAACTTCAATAGCTGAATTAAATGCAGCCTCACTCAGTGCGTGTGTGTCTTTACCTAAAAATAACGGACCAAAAATATCATTTTGTTTTCTATAATCACAAATAGCCTGAGTAATTGCTAAAATGTGTGACTCATTAAATTTAACATCGTAAGAACAACCACGGTGGCCTGATGTACCAAAAGCAACACAATGCTCTGGATTTTGTTCAAGATCAGGTTCGTTTAAGTAATACGCAGATACTAATTTAGGTACGTTAACCAGTGCTGATTGTGGAGCAGTTTTGCCTGCGCCTGAGTGAATAGCCATTATATTTCCTTACAGGTAATCGCGAATTTTTTCAGCTTGCTCTGCACTATATCCAAGGCAAAGAGCAACTTCATGAAGCATCATTTTTTTACGCGTTGTATTAGAATTTGTCATAACCCAATATTCACTATCAGTTATGTTTTTAGGGTTCATACTACTACCGCTATTTACTAAGGCTTCTTTACTAGTAGCAAAGTAAACACGGTCACGCCCTTTAATATCTAGTACAGCCGAAAAATCAGTTTTATGTGTGCGGTAAAATGCACTTAAAATAAACAAAAAGCGCCCAACAACACCCTTTTGCATTGCCAGCTCTTCTTTATTTAATACATTAAAAACATTATCGCTTTTTTGCTTCACGGGTGCGTGAGCTACAGGCGTTTGTTTTTTTGAAGTCTCAGCAGCAGGTAGCTCTGAGCTTTTTAATGTGGCGGTAGACGTAGTCGCAGTTTGATTATTTTGAGTTAGTTCTACGTTTGCGGTTTGAATTTTTTCGCCGCTCAGATTTAATAAACGACGTAAAATAGTGGATGCACTTTCACCAATACTTTGCGTATTGCTTGCAATATACTGATATAACTCGTCGTCTATGTCGATTTGTTTCATGTTCTTCCTGTCATTACGGGTCACATTTTTTTCTCCCGTGTGATTATACCCAAACCAATCAGAAATGCGAGTTACAACAAGCACTCCCGTAAACATATTAATATTTACTAGATTGTTGTTGATTTAACAAACAAAAGCCCAATTTATTAAATAGTCGCTGTATTTTTTGCTTTTTAGAGCAATGCTCGGCAAACTATGGCGAAATTTTCAGGAGGCGTGTATGCAGTTAAATTACAAGCAACAAGGGCAAGGCCCTAATGTTATTTTGATCCACGGACTTTTTGGATCATTAGAAAACCTAAATGTAATCGCAAAACCATTAAGTGAACACTTTAATGTTATTAACGTTGATTTACGCAACCACGGGCTTTCTCCTCATAGTGATGAAATGAACTACCCTGCAATGGCTCAAGATATTGTCGAGTTATTAGCACATTTAAACATAGATAAAGCTCATTTAGTTGGTCACTCTATGGGTGGGAAAGTCGCAATGGAATTAGCACTAACACACCCTGAACTGGTAAATAAATTGGTTGTACTTGATATCGCACCTGTTAGTTACCCTGCTCGCCACACAAAAATATTACAAGCATTAAAAGCAGTTTCAACGCAGTCAATAGACGATAGAAAGCAAGCTGATGCAATTATGCAGCCTTATATTGAAGAGCTGGGGGTTCGACAGTTTTTACTTAAAAGCCTCGCTAAAAATGAAGAAGGTCATTTTGCATGGCGATTTAACCTAAATGTGCTTGACGAAAAATATTCGACAATCACGTCCAATGTTAATGAAAACAATTCTTGTTTATGCGATACTCTTTTCATCAAAGGTAATGATTCTGACTATATATTGCCCGAGCATCGTACTGCAATTACAGCACGCTTTAAAAACACCAAGGCTAAAATTATTCATGGCGCAGGTCATTGGCTTCATGCTCAAAAGCCTCTTGCTGTTAATAAAGCGATAAATGACTTTTTAACTGCGGTTTAAAGCAATTTTAATCGCGTGTTTTTAATTCAGCGCACTAAATATATGAATATTTATATGCTATAGTACGCGCCGTTTAATTTAAAGGTTATACGTTGATGGTCAGTCAGTTAATTAACGAATTTGATACCCTAGGGTTGTATTTTGGCTTAGCCGGTATTTTCATATTCATCGGCATGGCAATTAAAGACGTACTAAAAAGTGGCAATGTACCAAAGTTCGGACAATACATTGTTTGGGGCGTGCTCTTTTTAGGTTGTTCAGGCTTTATTGCTAAAGGGCTTATTCAAGTATTTTGGCAAGGCGCAGGTGTAGGTTAAGCATGGCGAAGTCAGAAACAGATAGAACTACACTCGATTTATTTGAATACGAAAAACGCCCAGGCAGACCTAAAACCAATCCCCTTTCTCGGGATATGCAGTTAAAGGTAAATAAACGTAATCAAATAAAAAGAGATAAAGCACGTGGTTTAAAGCGTGTTGAATTTAAAGTTTCATCGCAGTTATATCAAGCATTGAGTGATATGGCAGATGCACAAAATATTAGCCGTAGTGCGCTGATTGAAACGATTTTACAAGAAAGATTGGCTATTGATACATAAAAGGTTTTAAATCCATGGCAAGTGTAGGCATTTTTTTCGGAAGTGACACAGGTAACACAGAACACGTAGCAAAAATGATCCAAAAAGAATTGGGTAAAAAGCTAGTGGCTGTTCATGATATTGCAAAAAGCTCTAAAGAAGAGATTGCTGAATTTGATTTAATCTTATTCGGTATCCCTACTTGGTACTACGGTGAAGCTCAATGTGACTGGGATGACTTTTTTCCAGAACTTGAGGAAGTAGACTTTGAAGGTAAACTTGTTGCTATTTTTGGTTGTGGTGACCAAGAAGATTACGCTGAGTACTTTTTAGATGCAATGGGCATGATCAACGATATTGTTACTGAACGTGGCGCTATTGTTGTGGGCCATTGGCCAAGTGAAAGCTATGACTTTGAAGCGTCTAAAGGTATGGCTGATGATAAGCACTTTGTAGGTTTGGGTATCGACGAAGACCGTCAACCAGAGCTTACAGAACAACGTGTTAAAGCATGGTCTGCTCAAGTATATGAAGAAATGTGTTTAAGTGAATTAGCTGACTAATTTACTGCATATATCGCTAGCTGTTTAAATAATTATCAAACAGTTAGCGTTTTAAGCTTTAGTGGCAATATATATCAATTGTTCTTTGCACTTAACGCTTAGGCACGTTATCCTGTTTGTTGCTAATGTGTCGTGTACATCTTTGCAAGATGTCTAGTATAACCAAATAAAATTGAGACAGATTTAATGACTGATCATAACTTGGAACTTAAAAAAGCCGGTTTAAAAGTAACTTTACCGCGTATTAAAATATTAGAGATTTTACAATCTCCAGATAACCAACACATCAGTGCTGAAGATGTTTACAAAATTCTTTTGGATCTAGGTGAAGAAATTGGTCTTGCAACTGTATACCGCGTACTTAACCAATTTGATGATGCGGGTATTGTAAGCCGTCATCACTTTGAAGGCGGAAAATCAGTATTTGAACTTTCTGGAAGCACTCACCACGATCATTTAGTATGTTTGAAATGTGGCAAAGTGGTAGAGTTTGAAGATGACATGATTGAGCGTCGTCAACTAGAAATTGCTGAAGAAAATGGTATTACTCTTACAAACCATTCTTTGTATTTATACGGTGAGTGTAATGATAAAGCAGCGTGTAAAGAATTTAGCGACGCTAACAGCTAATATCGCTTTTAAACGCAATAAAAAAACCTGCTAAGTGCAGGTTTTTTTGTGCCTAAAAGACGATAATATTGAATATACCCAGTAAATCCTGGGTATATTTTAAGTATTACTTATTGAGTTTTAGACCATGAATCGCGAAGACCCACTGTTTGATTAAATACAACGTTCTCTGATTTAGAATCACGAGAGAAATAACCTGTACGCTCAAACTGAAAGCCCTGCTCTGCTTGTGAATTAGCAAGCGATGGTTCTAATTTAGCATTAGGTAAAACAACCAGTGACTCTGGGTTTAGCGTAGTTTCAAATTCCTCTGCAGCTGCTGGATTTGGTACGCTAAACAAACGGTCGTATAAACGAACTTCTGCAGTAATAGACTCTGGTGCTGAAACCCAATGAATAACACCTTTTACTTTACGACCATCACTTGGGTTTTTACCAAGTGTTTCGCTGTCGTAAGTACAGAAGATAGTTGTGATTTCGCCATTTTCGTCTTTTTCAACACGCTGCGCTTTAATAACATAAGCACCACGTAAGCGTACTTCTTTATCAAGTACTAAACGTTTGAATTTGTTATTCGCTTCTTCTTTAAAGTCCTCTCGTTCAATATAGATTTCACGAGTAAATGGAACATCACGACGCCCCATTTCTTCTTTATTTGGGTGATTAGCCACTGATAAAGTTTCAACTTTATCTGCATCGTAGTTTTCAATAACGATTTTAACAGGATCGAGTACAGCCATTGCACGTGGTGCATTTTCGTTTAAGTCTTCACGGATGCAGGCTTCAAGCATGCCCATTTCAACCATATTCTCTTGTTTTGTTACACCAATACGCAAACAAAATTCACGAATTGAACCTGGTGTATACCCACGACGACGTAAACCTGCAATAGTAGGCATACGAGGGTCATCCCACCCTTCTACATAGTTATTTACTACTAAATCATTTAGCTTACGCTTTGACATAATAGTGTATTCAAGATTTAAGCGCGAAAACTCAATTTGTTGCGGGTGACACTCTAAACTAATGTTATCAAGTACCCAGTCGTATAAACGACGGTTATCTTGGAACTCTAATGTACATAATGAATGTGTAATACCTTCAAGCGCATCAGAAATACAGTGAGTGAAGTCATACATTGGGTAAATGCACCACTTGTCAGCTGTTTGGTGATGATGAGCAAATCGAACACGGTAAATAATTGGATCGCGAAGCACCATAAATGAGCTTGCCATATCAATTTTAGCCCGCAGTACACATTCACCTTCTTTGAATTCGCCAGCGCGCATTTTTTCAAATAACGCTAGGTTTTCTTCAACTGAAGTATCTCTATAAGGACTGTTTTTACCTGGCTCTTTTAATGTACCACGGTACTGTCGTGCTTCGTCTGCAGTTAAAAAACAAACGTACGCTAAGCCTTTTTCAATAAGCTCTACTGCGTAACCATATAAAGTATCAAAATAGTTAGAAGAATACTTTATGTCGCCATCCCAATTAAAGCCTAACCACTGTACATCCTCTTTAATAGAGTTAACGTAGTTAATGTCTTCTTTTTCAGGGTTTGTATCGTCAAAACGTAGGTTACATAAACCGTTGTAGTCTTTTGCGATACCAAAATTCAAACAAATTGATTTGGCATGGCCAATATGTAAAAAGCCATTTGGTTCAGGTGGAAAACGTGTATGCGTTGTCGCATGTTTGCCACTTGCTAAGTCTTCATCAATTCGGGTTCTAATAAAGTTACTTGGGCGATTCTCAATTTCCGCCATAGGAGTGTGATCCTCTAAATATTACGTAATAACAAAACTAATGCATTATTACAAAAACATACACTAACATACAGCAATAGATTAAGGTTTATTTTAGATATTGATTAACTTTAATCCACTTGTTCAATTGTTTATGAATAAAATTTGTTTTAACGCAACATTTAGGTCATCAAAGCCAATTATAGTAGCTAAATAACCTACTTTATAAGGATTCTAAGATGGCGACACTTAATCAACACCGTGTATATATTCCAACTAATGCACGCGCTAACCACTATTTATTGGCTGAAATAATACCTAATGAAGCATTTTATAATAGCTTTAGCACTATAAACTGTTGCTACGAGCGTATTGCGCGTCAATTATTTGCATGTTGTGATGAGTATGAACTGCATAATGTACATTTATTAGCAAACGATAAACTACCGGTTGTACGCTTTCATGATGAGTCATATCAGCTAGAAACCGACAAGCAGATGTTGTTTTTTTATAACCCTCGTTATCACGAGGCACATAAAATTTATTACTCACCAGATATAAAAAGTAAGAAAATACGTTTCTTGTTTTTAGCCACGGGTGAAGACTTGCGTGCAAACTCAGCTTTGTTTCACAATAGAGTGCAAAAAGTATTAAACTTACTCCAAGAACAGTTATTTATAAATCAGCCCCAATTTAAACTTCGCGATCACCAACATCTAACTTACGATTTATTTGCTAAAGATAAGGGAAATAAAGAGAGTTATGGATATAAACTCAGAAGCCTCTACCCTCGTTATCAATCAAGGCAATGTAATATTCCTAGTGACTATGCTGAAATGACTTACGCGACATTTACCATTGCGGTTTCTCGGGCCATCAAAACACAGTTTCAAACAATGGTGAACAATAACGATGTGGAAAAGTTTTATGATTACTTTGCAGATAGTTTTAAACGCGCATGTGAACAAAACAAACTAACACACGGTGCAATGGTAGCTAATGGCGCAATACCCATTGTCCGAAACAGTAAAATAGATAAAAATGAAGGTAATACAGAGTTACAAAAGTTGAGTTTTGATGTTGAATCAAATGAAAATCAAATTAAGTATTTTTATGAAGCAACAAAATTAGTAGAAACACTACATTTTGTTATTGTCGCAACGCAGCAGGATAAACATGAAATTGGTTATGGCCGCTTTATGAACCAAGTAGAGAAAACAATTCATGCATTATGTAACGAGCTGGCCATAAATAAGCAACGACAAGATTTGTCTGTACGCTTTTTTCAGCATATTAGTTATCCGTTCTAAATTTACCTCAATAACAAAAAGGCCCGCATAAGCGGGCCTTTTCAGAGGAAACAAGCAATTACCAGCCTGTTTTCTCTTTAAGTGCTTTACCGATTTCAGCAAGTGAACGTACAGTTTTTACGCCCGCAGCTTCTAATGCAGCAAATTTCTCATCAGCAGTACCTTTACCGCCTGCGATGATTGCGCCAGCGTGACCCATACGCTTACCTTCTGGTGCAGTAACACCAGCAATGTAAGATACTACAGGTTTAGTTACGTTAGCTTTGATGTACTCTGCAGCTTCTTCTTCTGCAGTACCACCAATTTCACCAATCATTACGATTGCTTCAGTTTGTGGATCTTTTTCGAACATTTCTAGAACGTCGATAAAGTTAGTACCTGGGATTGGATCACCACCAATACCAACACACGTAGACTGACCAAAACCAGCATCAGTAGTTTGCTTAACCGCTTCGTACGTTAAAGTACCAGAGCGAGAAACAATACCTACTTTACCAGGTTTGTGGATGTGACCAGGCATGATACCAATCTTAGTCTCACCAGGAGTAATAACACCTGGACAGTTAGGACCGATCATCCGAGTACCTGTTTGATCTAGTTTAACTTTAACGTCAACCATATCAAGCGTAGGGATACCTTCAGTGATACAAACAATCAGCTCGATGCCAGCATCGATAGCTTCTAAGATTGCATCTTTACAGAAAGGAGCTGGTACGTAGATAACTGAAGCAGTTGCGCCAGTTTCTTGAACAGCATCACGAACTGTGTTGAATACAGGAAGACCAAGGTGCGTTTGACCGCCTTTACCTGGGCTTACACCACCAACCATTTGTGTACCGTACTCAAGCGCTTGCTCTGAGTGGAAAGTACCTTGGCCACCAGTGAAACCTTGACAGATAACTTTTGTATCTTTATTGATTAATACAGACATTATTTGCCCTCCGCAGCAGCAACAACTTTCTCAGCAGCGTCTGTTAGTGATTCAGCAGCAATGATATCTAGACCTGAGTTCTTAAGAACTTCACGACCTAATTCAGCATTAGTACCTTCTAAACGTACAACTACAGGTACATTTACGCCAACTTCTTTAACTGCGCCAATGATACCTTCAGCAATCATGTCACAACGTACAATACCGCCAAAGATGTTTACTAAAACAGCTTTAACATTATCGTCAGAAAGGATGATTTTGAATGCTTCAGAAACACGTTCTTTAGTCGCGCCGCCGCCAACATCTAGGAAGTTAGCCGGTTTGCCGCCGTGTAGGTTTACGATGTCCATAGTACCCATTGCTAGGCCTGCACCGTTAACCATACAACCAACATTGCCATCTAGAGCAACGTAGTTAAGCTCGAAGCTTGCTGCGTGTGCTTCACGTGCATCTTCTTGAGATGGATCGTGGAACTCACGGATTTTAGGTTGACGGTAAAGTGCATTACCATCAATACCGATTTTTCCGTCAAGACAGTGAAGGTTACCTTCGTCTGTAATTACTAACGGGTTGATCTCAAGTAGTGCGAAATCAAAATCAGTAAACATGTTACCAAGACCCATAAAGATCTTAACAAACTGCTTCATTTGTACTGGGTTAAGACCCAATTTAAAGCCTAGTTCACGTGCTTGGTAAGCTTGAGGACCCACTAATGGATCAATTTCAGCTTTGTGGATAAGCTCTGGTGTTTCTTCTGCAACAGTTTCAATTTCAACGCCGCCTTCAGTAGACGCCATGAAAACTACTTTGCGAGATGCACGGTCAACTACTGCACCTAGGTACAATTCGTTAGCAATGTCAGTACAGCTTTCAACTAAAATTTTAGCTACTGGCTGACCTTTCTCGTCTGTTTGGTAAGTAACTAGGTTTTTACCCAACCAGTTAGCTGCAAACGCTTTTACTTCGTCGATAGTTTTTACTAGCTTTACACCGCCAGCTTTACCACGTCCACCTGCGTGAACCTGAGTTTTAACAACCCACATATCACCGCCGATTTTTTCAGCAGCTGCTGCAGCTTCTTCAGGTGTATCGCAAGCGAAACCCTGAGAAACTGGTAAACCATATTCGGCAAAAAGTTGTTTTGCCTGATACTCATGCAAATTCATGATGCTTTATCCAATTTTTTATACTAAAAGAGCTGAATATTTTTTCAAATAAACAACTATCCCAAATTGCGCACCTAGTATAGATCCCAAGGCTTAACATGAAAACCCCAGTAAGACCAAAGGCGCAAAAAAAAAGCTGTGAATGTTCATTCACAGCTTACATTTCATACAACTAGATTAAACATCTAGCAATAAGCGAGTTGGATCTTCAAGTAACTCTTTAATAGTCACTAAGAAACCAACTGATTCTTTACCATCAATGATACGGTGGTCATAAGAAAGAGCTAAATACATCATAGGAAGTATTTCTACTTTACCATTTACAGCCATCGGACGGTCTTGGATTTTATGCATACCCAAAATTGAAGACTGTGGCAAGTTAATGATAGGTGTAGATAGTAATGAACCAAATACGCCGCCATTAGTAATAGTGAAATTACCACCGGTCATATCTGCAAGCGTTAGCTTACCATCACGACCTTTAAGTGCTAATTCACGAATACCCTTTTCGATTTCAGCAACAGATAGTTTGTCACAATCTTTAAGTACTGGAGTAACTAGACCACGTGGAGTAGATACTGCGATGCTGATATCAAAATAGTTATGGTAAACAATATCGTCACCATCAATTGATGCATTAACATCTGGGAAGCGTTTAAGTGCTTCAGTTACCGCTTTCACGTAGAAAGACATGAAACCTAAACGAATGCCATGACGCTTTTCAAATACTTCTTGGTACTGCTTACGAAGGCTCATGATTGGTTCCATGTTCACTTCGTTGAATGTTGTTAACATTGCAGTTGAATTTTTAGCTTCAAGAAGACGTGTAGCAATCGTTTTACGCAGGCGAGTCATAGGAACACGTTTTTGAGTACGATCGCCCATCGGTGCTGCAGGAGCAGAAGCTTCTGCTTTTTTAGCCGCTGGCGCTGGTGCTTTTAAGAACGTATCAACGTCTTCTTTAGTTACGCGGCCATTTTTACCCGTGCCGTTAATTTTAGAAGCGTCTAAGCCTTTCTCAGCAATTAAACGACGAACTGATGGTGTTAACACATCTGAACTTTCGCTAGAATCTGCTGCTGGCGTTTCGTCTGCTTTTGCAGCTGGAGCCGCTGGTGCACCGCCTGCTTTAACCGAACCAATTACTTGCTCGCCTAGTACAGTATCGCCTTCGTTGTGAATGATATCACCCATGATGCCATCTTCTTGAGCTACTACTTCAAGAACAACTTTATCTGTTTCAATATCTACCAAGTTTTGGTCGCGTGTTACTGCGTCACCTGGTTGTACATGCCATGTAGCAATTGTTGCGTCTGCAACTGATTCTGGAAGTACAGGTACTTTAATGTCCACTTCTTTACCTTCTGATGCTGGTGCTGATTGCGCCGCTGGCGCGTCTTCTGATTTAGCTGGTGCTGATTCTTCTTTAGATGAACCTTCACTTGCTGGCGCTGCATCAGCATCACCAAGTAAACCCATAACTTGATCGCCAAGTACGGTTGCACCTTCTTCTTGTGATATTTCTGTAATTACACCGTCATGCTGTGCAACAACTTCTAAAACCACTTTATCTGTTTCAATGTCTACTAAGTTTTGATCGCGAGTTACTTTGTCGCCAACACTTACATGCCATGTAGCAACGGTAGCATCTGCAACCGACTCAGGAAGAACAGGAACTTTAATTTCTGTGCTCATTGCTTATCCTTTATTTTCTATAGTAAGCGCGTCGGCAACGAGCGCTTGTTGTTCTTTAGTATGTACTGACATGTAACCACACGCTGGTGATGCAGACGCTTTACGTCCTGCATATTTTAATTTAGCACCTTGTGGGATTGCATCAATAAAGTGATGTTGTGAACAATACCATGCACCTTGGTTTTGTGGCTCTTCTTGACACCATACAAAATCAGTTACGTGTTGGTAACGCTCCATAATTGTTTGCATTTCGTCATGTGGGAACGGATATAACTGCTCAACACGAACAATAGCAATATTATCTTGCTCTAGCTTACGACGCTCTTGTAATAGTTCGTAATAAACTTTACCACTACAAAATACAACGCGTTCAACTTTCTCAGGGTTAATATCATCAACTTCGTCGATCATATTATGGAAAACACCATGCGATAGCTCTTCAAGCGATGAAGTTGCAAGAGGATGACGAAGCAACGACTTAGGCGTCATAACAATCAACGGACGACGTAGTGGTCGAACTGATTGACGACGAAGCATAGCGTAAACTTGTGCAGGAGTAGATGGAACACATACTTGCATGTTGTGATCAGCACATAGTTGTAGGAAACGCTCTAAACGAGCTGAACTATGTTCTGGACCTTGTCCTTCGTAGCCATGTGGTAACAAAATTGTAAGACCACATAAACGGCCCCATTTTTGCTCACCAGAACTTAGGAATTGGTCAAATACAACTTGTGCACCGTTGGCGAAATCACCAAACTGTGCTTCCCAAAGTACTAATGAAGTAGGCTCTGCAGTTGCATAACCGTATTCAAAAGCAACAACAGCTTCTTCAGATAAAACAGAGTCAAATACTTCAAAAGTACCTTGATCTTCGCTTAAGTGCTGTAGAGGTGTATAAGTAGCGCCGTCTGATTGACTGTGAACAACAGCATGACGATGGAAGAATGTACCACGCCCTGAATCCTGACCAGTTAAACGAATGTCAGTGCCTTCAGTTGCAATTGTTGCATAAGCAAGTGTTTCTGCCATACCCCAATCTAGAGGTTTCTCACCAGAAGCCATTAATTTACGATCATCGTAAATCTTTTTAACGCGTGACTGTGCTTTATATTGCTCTGGGTAAGAAGCGATTTTCTCACCGAGTGCTTTGAGCTCTTCAACAGGTACGCTGGCATCGTAATCAACATCCCATTCATGGCCAACATACTTTGCCCAATCTGAAGAATGCGATGTCTCTGGTTGTATTTCTGAAACAACACAATTGCCTTCGTCTAATGCATTACGGTACTCATCAGCAAGTGCTTTTATTTCTTGTTCAGAAAAAGAGCCTTCAGCTATAAGTTGATCTGCGTAAATTAAACGTGGAACTGGGTGCTTTTTAATTTTTTGGTACATAACAGGCTGAGTTGCATTAGGCTCATCAGCTTCATTGTGGCCATGGCGACGGTAACATACTAAATCGATTACTACGTCACGTTTAAACTGGTTTCTGAAATCAAGTGCAATTTGAGTAACAAATGCAACTGCTTCAGGGTCATCAGAGTTAACATGGAAGATAGGTGACTGAACCATTTTAGCAATGTCAGTACAGTAATCTGTAGAGCGTACATCGTCTTGTTTTGATGTAGTAAAACCAACTTGGTTATTTACAACAATACGAATACTACCACCACAACTAAACGCGTTAGTTTGTGATAAGTTAAACGTTTCTTGTACAACACCTTGGCCTGTAACCGCAGAATCACCATGAATTGTAATTGGTAAAGCTTTAATACCAGAACTGTCACCTAAGCGATCAAGACGAGCACGTACTGAGCCCATAACAACTGGATTTACAATTTCAAGATGAGACGGGTTAAACGCAAGCGCCATATGAACATTGCCACCTTTAGTAGCAAAGTCAGATGAATAACCCATGTGGTATTTAACATCGCCAGAACTTAATGTTTCTTTATGTTTACCAGCAAACTCATCAAATAATTCTGATGGATTTTTACCAAGTACATTTACAAGAACATTTAAACGACCACGGTGAGCCATACCAATAACAGCTTCTTGTTGGCCGCTTTCACCTGCGCGGTGAATAAGCTCTTTTAACATTGGAACCAGCGCATCGCCACCTTCAAGTGAGAAACGCTTAGCACCTGGGAACTTAGCCCCTAAATATTTTTCAAGTCCGTCAGCAGCAGTTAATCCTTTTAGGATACGCAGCTTTTCGTCTTTTTCGAATTTTGGCCTAGACTGGACAGATTCTAAACGCTGTTGTAACCAACGCTTTTCCTCTGTTGATGTGATGTGCATATACTCAGCGCCAATTGAACCACAATATGTAGTTTTTAGTGCTTGGTATAGTTCACCTAAAGGCATAGTATCGCGGCCTACGGCAAACGATCCTACGTTAAACTCGCGGTCAAAATCACTTGAAGATAAGTCGTGGTACTCTAGCTCTAAATCTCGTACACGCTCTCGTTGCCAAATACCTAATGGATCTAGGTTTGCATTTTGGTGTCCACGAAAACGGAAAGCATTAATAAGTTGTAGAACTTTAACCTGTTTAAGGTCACCGCCACTACCCTCTGCTACCACTACTTCTCTATGCTTGTTTTTTGCAAGCTGTGCAAACTGCGTTCGAACTTCTGAATGTTTTACTTCAACATCCACACCATCAACTTTAGGTAATTGTTCGAACACTTCTCGCCATTCATCTGGCACAGAAGTCGCATCGTCTAAATACGCTTCATAAAGCTCTTCTACATAAGCAACGTTGCCGCCGTTTAAATGTGAAGATTCTAGCCATGCCTTCATCACACCTTCGTGCATTTATAAGCCCTTTTCTTTAGCGCAGAAATTAATAGTTATCATAACAAGATGGCTAATAATCTGTATTAGCCATCTTACGTTTACTAAGTAATCAAACCGCTCGGTTTAATAACATAGATTTGATTTGCCCAATTGCTTTAGTCGGGTTAAGACCCTTAGGACAAACGCTAACACAGTTCATGATACTGTGGCAACGGAACACACTGAACGCATCGTCTAAATCCGCTAAACGTTCTTCAGTTGCTGTATCTCGGCTATCAGCTAAGAAACGGTAAGCGTGAAGAAGGCCTGCTGGACCAATGAACTTGTCTGGATTCCACCAGAACGAAGGACACGATGTCGAACAACATGCACACAAAATACACTCATATAGCCCATCTAATTTATCACGTTCTTCAATAGATTGAAGACGCTCGCCTGCTGCAGGCTGATCATTAATTAAATAAGGTTTAACTTTTTCGTACTGAGTGTAGAACTGACTCATGTCAATAACAAGGTCACGAACCACAGGTAAGCCTGGTAATGGACGTACTACAATTTTACCTTTGCCATTTTTTTGTAGCGTAGATAAAGGAGTAATACATGCTAAACCATTTTTACCATTCATGTTAACACCATCAGATCCACACACACCTTCACGGCATGAACGACGAAAAGATAGTGTAGGATCTTGTTCTTTTAAAAGAATAAGTGCATCTAACACCATCATGTCGTGACCTTCCTCTGTTTGCAAGGTGTATTCTTGCATACGAGGGGCGTTGTCAACATCTGGATTATAACGATAAACTGAAAATTGTACTTGTGCCATCGTCTATCTCCTAGTAAACACGTGCTTTAGGTGGGAAAGCTTCACGCGTTTTAGGCGCATAGTTTACATCACGCTTACTCATTTCATCCGTTACAGGATTGAATACTGAGTGACATAACCAGTTTTCGTCATCACGATCTGGGTAGTCAAAGCGAGAATGTGCACCACGGCTTTCTGTACGGAAGTTTGCAGCTACTGCAGTTGAGTAAGCTGTTTCCATTAAGTTATCTAGTTCAAGACATTCGATACGCTGCGTATTGAAGTCTGATGATTTATCATCAAGACGAGCATGTTGCAGACGTTCACGAATTTCTTTAAGTTCTTGAAGACCTGAAGCCATTGAATCGCCTTCACGGAATACCGAGAAGTTAAGCTGCATACATTGCTGTAGGTCTTTTTTGATTTGAACTGGATCTTCACCTTGGCCAGCCGTTGAATTTTCCCAACGGTTGTAACGTGCAAGAGACGCTTCTAAATCTGACTCTGAAGCCGCTTTTGATACTTCAACATCTTTAAGGTATTTACCTAAGAAGTTACCAGCAGCGCGGCCAAATACAACTAAATCTAGTAATGAGTTACCACCTAGGCGGTTTGCACCGTGTACAGATACACATGCAATCTCACCAACAGCAAATAAACCTTCAACTACTTTTTCGTTGCCTTGAGCATCGATTTGTAGTGCTTGTCCATTTACGTTAGTAGGAACACCACCCATCATATAATGACAAGTAGGAATTACTGGAATTGGCTCTTTAGCTGGATCAACGTGAGCGAAAGTTTTAGCTAGGTCACATACGCCAGGAAGACGTAGGTTAAGCGTTTCTTCACCTAAATGGTCAAGTTTCAGCTTGATATGAGGACCCCAAGGACCATCACAACCACGACCTTCACGGATTTCAGTCATCATTGAACGCGCAACAACATCACGAGACGCTAAGTCTTTTGCATTTGGTGCGTAACGTTCCATGAAGCGCTCGCCATCTTTATTTAAAAGATAACCGCCTTCACCACGACAACCTTCTGTTACTAGCGTACCAGCACCTGCAATACCCGTTGGGTGGAACTGCCACATTTCCATGTCTTGCATAGAAATACCAGCGCGGGTTGCCATACCAACACCGTCACCGGTGTTAATGTGAGCATTTGTTGTTGATGCGAATATACGACCAGCACCACCAGTGGCTAATACAACTGCTTTAGATTTGAAGAAAGTGATTTCACCTGTTTCAATCTCAATTGCTGTACACCCTACTACATCGCCATTGTCGTTTTTAACTAAGTCAAGTGCATACCACTCAGAGAATACATTTGTTTTGTTTTTAACGTTTTGTTGATATAGAAGATGAAGTAAAGCATGACCAGTACGGTCAGCAGCAGCGGCAGTACGTGCGGCTTGTTCACCACCAAAGTTTTTCGATTGACCACCGAAAGGACGTTGGTAAACACGGCCATTTTCAAAACGAGAAAATGGTAGTCCCATGTTTTCTAATTCAGTAATAGCTTCTGGGCCAGTTTGACACATGTATTCAATAGCGTCTTGGTCGCCGATAAAATCGGAACCCTTAACGGTATCGTACATATGCCATTCCCAGTTGTCTTCGTGTGAATTACCAAGCGCTACTGTAATACCACCTTGAGCAGATACAGTGTGTGAGCGCGTTGGAAATACTTTAGATATTAATGCACACGTTTTGCCAGATTCTGTAATTGCTAAAGCAGCGCGCATACCAGCACCACCTGCACCAATTACTACGGCGTCAAATTCACGAACAGAATATTTCACTTAAACACCCCATAATACGATTAGACCAATAGCTACGTAAGCAACGGCCATTAGGTTTAAAACAAAACCTAAAACAGCACGCAACTTCGAACACTTAACATAGTCTGTAAGAACTTGCCAAAGGCCAATGCGGGTATGAACCATAATGCAAATAAGGGTAATTAAAGTAAACCCTTTCATTGCTAGGTTAGAGAAGAGGCCTGTCCAGGCTTCGAAAGTGACTTCTGGCGTCGCTAAAAAATAGCCGATAATAAAAATCGCGTACGCGCTGATTATTAATGCCGTGGTACGTAAAGATACGAAATCTTGTACACCATCACGTTTTAGAGTTGCTTGATTTAAAACCATATCCACACCCCTGCCAATACGGCAAACACAACACCAAGAGCCATTGATACTTTAGCGCTGAGGTTACCTGATTCAAGTTCTTCCCAATGTCCCATATCCATAATCATATGACGGATGCCACCAATAAGGTGATAACCTAATACAGAAACAGTGCCCCAAGCTATAAATTTGGCAATGAATCCGTTAAACAGACCCTTGACGAATTCAAAACCTTCAGCTGAAGAGAGAGACTCAGACCAAGCCCAAATGACAAACGTTAAAGCAAAAAACAATGCAACACCGGTGACGCGGTGAAAAATTGAAGCTTTAGCCGTTGCCGGCATAGATATAGTTGTTAGATCTAGATTTACAGGTCTTTGCTTTTTCACAGTTACTTGCCCATCTTTGCTCACAGTGGAGCTCATCTACTTGTTTTTCTAAAAACCCACCAAATATTACTGATGGAACTATCAGAATAAACGTATCAAAATAGTTAAAGTTCACAAAACAGTAAATTTTAAGCTGTTAAGAATATGTTTACCCAAATACAATACGGTTTAAAACCACCGTTAGTATATATACCCACAGGACTTTTTACAATTCTTGTTTATTTAGAGATGTTTGCGAATTAGCCAATAGTATTATATTTAATTAATACCGAATATTTATTATACATATATGCATAATGTTTATAAAAATTGACTTTAACCCCCTCTTTCACGTTAAAATGCGAAGATGTGCTTAAAACAGATTTCAGAACTTTAAAATCTAAAAATCAGAATAGATATCTTAATAGGAGATACATAGCGATGGCAGATAAAAAAGCCACAGTCCATATTGATGGACTAGATCCAATCGAACTTCCAATTTATCAAGGCACTGCTGGCCAAGATGTAATCGACGTACGTACGTTAGGTTCACATGGTCACTTTACTTATGACCCAGGTTTCATGTCGACTGGTTCTTGTGAATCTGCAATCACCTATATTGATGGTGGTAAAGGTGTACTACTTCACCGTGGTTACCCAATTGAGCAATTAGCTGAAGATTCTAACTATATTGAGCTTTGCTACTTACTTTTAAATGGTGAGTTACCTTCTAAAGAACAATATGAAGTTTTTAAGAATGAAATCACTACAAGCACTATGCTTGACGAGAAGATTGCTAACTTTTTCCAAGGTTTCCGCTTTGACGCTCACCCAATGGCAATGCTTTGTGGCGTAGTGGGTGCATTATCATCTTTTTATCATGAAGACCTTGATATTACTGATGCAGAACAACGTAAAACAAGTGCAGTTAAGCTAGTTGCTAAGTTACCAACTATTGCTGCAATGGCCTATAAAACAAACATCGGCCAACCGTTTGTATACCCACGTAACGATTTAAGCTACGCAGAAAACTTCTTACACATGATGTTCTCTGTGCCTGCTGAAGAATATAAAGTTAACCCTGTAACTGCTAAAGCTATGGATAAAATCTTTATGCTTCATGCAGATCATGAGCAAAATGCATCGACTTCAACAGTTCGTCTTGCTGGTTCATCAGGTGCTAACCCGTATGCATGTATTGCAGCTGGTATTGCTTCTTTATGGGGACCTGCTCACGGCGGCGCTAACGAAGCATGTTTAAACATGTTAGAAGAGATTGGCTCTGTGGATCGTATTGATGAATACGTTGCTAAAGCTAAAGACAAAGCTGACCCATTCCGCCTTATGGGCTTTGGTCACCGCGTTTACAAAAACTTCGACCCACGTGCTACAGTAATGCGTCAAACGTGTCATGAAGTTTTAGCTGAGCTTAATATCCAAGATCCACTTCTTGATATTGCTATGAAGCTTGAGCAAATTGCCCTTGAAGACCCGTACTTTGTAGAGAAGAAACTATACCCTAACGTAGATTTCTACTCTGGTATTATCTTAAAAGCGATTGGTATTCCAACAAGCATGTTCACTGTAATTTTTGCAATGGCACGTACTGTTGGTTGGATCACTCACTGGGATGAGATGCTATCTCAACCTGGTCATAAGATCAGCCGTCCTCGCCAAATGTATACTGGTTACACTCAACGTGACTACGTATCAACTGACAAGCGTTAATTAGCGCTGGTTAGTTTAAAAGGCCGCATTTTGCGGCCTTTTTTTATTAACAGCACTTGAGAATTATCATAAACCGATTACAATCCCTGCCTTAAAAACACTATGTAGATGAGCTATGCCTACTTTAAAGTTTGATATAAATAAAATTAGAAACGATTTCCCGACATTAAATCAAACAATAAACGGCTGCCCGCTTGTTTATTTAGACTCAGCAGCAACCTCACAAAAGCCTCAATCAGTTATAGATACAATTACTGAGTTTTATACGTCTCAAAATGCAAATGTACACCGTGGACGCCATACACTTAGCGAACAGGCCACTTATTCTTATGAACAAGTCCGGGATAAAGCTGCAAGGTTTTTTAATGTCTTAAGTAAAGAGATTGTATGGACTAAAGGTGCTACAGAAGCCATAAATTTGGTCGCTAACGGCTTAAAAAAGCGTTTAGATGAAAGTCATACCATAATAATATCTCCGCTTGAGCATCACGCAAACATAGTGCCTTGGCAACTAGTAAGCCAACAGACGGGAGCTAAATTAGTCTCTCTGCCGCTAAATAATAATGGCACGCTAAACACCCAACAATGCTGTGAATTTATAAAAGAAACAAAACCTGCCTTATTAGCTATTACACAAGCATCGAACACACTGGGTAATATCACTGATTTAAAGCCACTAATTGTAGCTGCAAAAGAGGTGAATTCGCTTATTTTAGTGGACGGAGCCCAAGGTGCACTGCATTTAAAACCCGATTTACGTGAATTAAACTGTGACTTTTATGTTTGCTCAAGCCATAAAATGCTCGGTCCAACAGGCTTAGGTGTACTTTATGGCCAATATGAAGAGCTAAATACGCTAGATATTTACCAATCCGGCGGTGAAATGATCGATAAAGTTTACTTAACTCATAGCACTTATCGCCCTGCGCCTGCAAAATTTGAAACTGGCACACCAAATATTTCTGGAGTTTTAGGCTTTGGTGCCGCATTAGACTATTTAAATGAATTAGATCACGTGCAAATACAGCAATATGAACAAGAATTGTTTAGTTACGCGGCACAAAAATTGGTAAAGGTGGATGGCATTACCATATTCAGCAACCTAACTGACAATATTGGTACACTCTGTTTTAATTTTAAAGATGAACATCCTTATGATTTGGCAACTTTACTTGACGGATATGGGGTTGCAGTCAGAAGTGGACACCATTGTACGCAACCATTAATGACACATTTAGGGCTTAATGGAACGTTAAGAGCGAGTTTTTCTTTTTATAATACCTACAAAGATGTAGATATATTCATTGATTCACTTAAAAAATGTATCGCTTTATTAGATTGAACGCCAGTTTGATAGAATTAATTAGGATAACTCATGACAAATACGTTTAAAAAAGTCACAGAATCTATAAAAAATGCGACCGCTTGGCAGCAAAAATATCGTGAGATAATGCTTTTAGGAAAAACGTTACCGGCTTTAGCTGATGTTTTGAAAACTGATGATGCACTTGTACCAGGCTGTGAAAGCAAAGTATGGATGTTCGTTGAATTTGACTTAACCGAAAATACACTTGTTGTAATAGGTGACTCTGATACTCGTATAGTAAAAGGATTATTAGCCATTATTTTAGCGCTTTACAACGGGCTTACACCAGAACAGGTAGTGAATAAAAATGCGTATGAAGAATTTGAAAAGCTCGGCCTTATAAGCCACTTAAGCGCATCACGTGGTAATGGTATTAAAGCCATGGTTGATAAGATACAAACCATGGCACAACACAAGCTTAGTTAACGAAAACTAAGCTTGTGAGCGTTGTTTTTTATCTAGATATTTACGCACCGCTTTTGCAGCAACAAAAAAACCAAAGCTTCCTGTGATCATAGTCACAGAGCCAAAACCATTATTACAGTCCATATTCATCGTGCCATCAGCACTTTGCTTAGCATGACATACGCTGCCATCGCTTCCTGGGTAAACCAATTGCTCTGTTGAGTAAACACAATCAATATTAAACTTACGTTTAGGATTATTACTAAAATTATATTGCTTGCGCAAAATATAGCGCACCTTTGCAAGTAATGGGTCTTGCGTAGTTTTAGCTACATCACCAAAAGTTATTTGGCTAGGATCTGTTTGCCCGCCAGCACCACCAGTTGTAATTATAGGTAGTTTATTACGTTTACAGTGAGCAATTAATGCTGCTTTTTCTTTAACTGCATCAATACAATCAATTACATAATCAAAACCTTGAATATGCTCTTGAATATTATCAAGCGTAATAAAGTCATCTATTACATTAACTTGGCACTGTGGATTAATGAGCTCGCAGCGCGCTTTCATTGCATCGACTTTAGCTTGACCAATAGTGCCCGTTAACGCGTGAATTTGTCTATTGACGTTAGTCGCGCAAATATCATCCAAATCTATAAGTGTTATTTTACCAACACCAGTACGTGCAAGTGCTTCTGCTGTCCAGCTTCCTACACCACCAATCCCTACTACACAAAAATGTGCTTCTTGAAGCCAATCAAACTGTTGATGACCATATAAACGTTTAATACCACCAAAACGTATATCTGTAACTTTTTCGCTCATTTACCAATCCAGTTGCCATGGCGATTGCCATGCTTGAAAATCTTGATGTTTAATTAACGCCAAATACTCATCACCACTATCGGGTAATAAAGTTAGCTGTATTTGTTCACCTTGCCATAAAAAGCTTAACGCATATGCATGTAAATAGGTACGATTAGAAGGCGCGCCTGAATACATTGCATCGCCTAAAATAGCTGCGCCCACACTTTTTAGTGCCACTCTTAGTTGATGTGTTTTGCCAGAGTAAGGTTTTAAAATATACCCTCTAAATCCTGGCTTATAACTCAGAGAATAGAATCGGGTGATTGCAGGGTTAAGTGTACTCGTTAGTAACTTAAACGAGCCACGGCGAGACTTAGCCATATCGCCTTTTATCCACCCCTGCTTCTTTTTTGGTTTAGCATCACTAATCGCTAAATAAAATTTAGCAATCGCATGCTCAGTAAACATAACAGTAAAGGCGGCTGCAGCGGCTTTGTTTCTTGCTAAAATAATAAGCCCTGATGTCACTTTATCTAAACGATGAACGGCATAAAGCTTTTGCGATAATTGTTTTTCGGCTAAAACAACAAAGCCGGGTCCCTCTTCAGAATGAAAATTAAGACCCGCTGGCTTTTCTAAAATATAAAAGTCGTTATGTGTATAAACAACTTTTATTATCTTACTTAATTGCTCACTCACACGTTTTTACTTTTAATATGCGCTATCACTTTAGCTAAGTCATCAGGCGTATCTACACCTGCATGAGGGGCTATTTGAGCTTGTTCTATTTTAATTTTATAACCGTGATACAAAACACGTAACTGCTCAAGTGATTCAAGTAATTCTAGTGGTGATACACTCAGCTCTATGTATTGTTTAATAAAACCCGCTCTGTACGCATAAATACCTACATGGCGTTGAAACGGGGCTAAATTAAGGGCAGTGCTATCACCCATCATCGTATTTCTATCAAACGGTATACTTGCACGAGAGAAATACAGGGCATTTTTATTTATATCGCTAACCACTTTAACGGCATTAGGATTAAATACTTCATCACGTTCTTCAATAGCAACACTTAACGTTGCCATTGGTGCTGTTGAATCACTTAATAGTGCAGCAACTTGAGATACGTTTTCTGGTGCAAGTAATGGCTCATCGCCTTGTACATTAACCACAATTGTATTGCTATCAAGTTTAAGCAAATCAACCACTTCAGCTAATCGTTCAGTACCCGACTGGTGATCTTCACGCGTCATTACTACATCATTAGTAAACATACTTACTGCATCAAATACTTTTTGATGATCGGTTGCTATAACTACTTTACTAGCACCTGATAAACATGCTTTTTCGTAAACGTGTTGAACCATTGGCTTGCCACAAATATCAGCAAGCGGTTTACCTGGTAGTCGGGTCGATGCAAAACGAGCAGGAATTACAACTACGAATTCCACTTTTCAACCTCTTCTAAAGATAACTCACGTGCTTCATTTTCAAGTAATACTGGAATATCGTCTTGAACAGGATAAGCAAGCTTAGCTGCTGTGCTAATTAGTTCGTTGTTGTCTCTATCAAAGCGTAATTTTCCCTTACAAACAGGGCACGCAATTATCTCGAGTAATTTTGTATCAAAGGCCATTGAGTATTCCTTTTTCTTTTAATATTGAATTTAATGTGTTTATTACGCTATCGGTAGGTTGTGCATCTACTGGTAAATAATACCAATTAGGCTTTGCAAAGGACTTACATTTAACGGCATCTTTTTCGGTCATTATAATGCAATCATCACCAAATTGGGCAAAATCATCTACTGTATAAGCATAATGATCTCTAAAATGATGAGTCGATAATAACGTAATATCTTGTGCTTCTAATGAGTTTTCAAACCGTTTAGGGTTCCCAATTGCACTTATTGCATGTGCTTCACTTACGTTACTTTTTGCATAATCGCTTGAGTTAACTAAGCGAAGATTACTTACTTGTAATGTGTAGCTATTATTAGCCTCACCACCATTTTCAATTACTATATCGACACTTTGCAAACGTTTAGTTGTTTCACGAAGTGGCCCTGCTGGCATAACAAAGCCATTACCAAAACGACGCTCATTATCAACAATACAACACTCAATGCTACGAGGCATTTTATAATGCTGCATTCCATCATCAGAAATAATAACATCGAGTGTATAATTATTTTCTAATAAATCGATATTGTGTTGTCTATTAGGCCCAACCGCTATTGGGCACTTTAAACGATGGTATAAAAGTACGGGCTCATCTCCAGCCTGCTGAGCATCTACAAGCTCAGTAACTAACAGCGGGTAATTTTTTGATTGCCCACCATATCCTCTACTAATAATTCCCACTGATAAACCTTGCTGTGTTAAATGACCATACAGCCACAAAACAAAAGGCGTTTTACCATTACCGCCAACACTTATATTGCCAACTACAATTACAGGCGTTTTGCACTCAAAAGGTTTAAGTATTTTAGCGCTGTATAAGTATTTTCGAAATGACGATACAACCCAAAACAAAGCACTTAATGGTAATAACAGTAAAGTAATTAGACCAAATGATTTATACCAGCTTTGTTCTATTTTACTCACGCCTGATCACCAAACTGCATTTTGCAAAGGGCTGAATAAGTACCGTCATTTGCTAATAAACTATTGTGATCGCCACTTTCTATTACACGACCATTATCAATAACATAGATTCGGTCACTGTTTTCGATAGTAGATAAGCGATGCGCAATAACAATTGAGGTTTTATCTTTCATTAGCGTTTCTAATGCTTGCTGAATAAGCTTTTCAGATTCGGTATCAAGTGCTGATGTAGCCTCGTCTAAAATCAAAATAGGTGCGTCTTTTAATATTGCACGTGCTATCGCTATACGCTGGCGTTGACCGCCGGAGAGCATTACACCATTTTCACCTACCATGGTGTTTAATTGCTCTGGCAGGTCTTTAACAAACTCCCAAACATGCGCTTGTTTAGCAACTTGCTCTAATTCTTCCTCAGACACATCATGCTTTATGCCATAACAAATATTGTTAGCAATCGTATCGTTAAATAACACGACCTGCTGAGACACTAAAGCAAATTGACGACGCAAATCTGTTAATTTATAATCCTGCAGGGCTATACCATCAAGTAATATTTCACTCGGTAACTCTAAGTCATAGTAGCGTGGTAATAAATTAGAAATTGTTGATTTACCCGAGCCTGAGCGCCCAACTAAGGCAATACTTTCACCCGCTTTAATCGTTAGCGACAAATCGTTTAATACGGCTTCATCTTTTGTTGGGTACTTAAAGGTTACATTTTTAACTTCAATTACCCCTTTAACTTTATCGACTGAAACGGTGCCAGTATCTTTTTCCATTTCTTCATCTAAAACTAAAAATATACTTTGAGCTGCAGAGATACCACGCTGCATATCGCTATTAACATTGGCGAGTTGTTTTAGCGGTCGCAATAACATCATCATTGAGGCAATTAATGCCATGAAGTCACCTGAGGTAATCGTATCAATCATTGATGGAAGAGATACAGCCCATAAAATAACAGCCATGGCACTGGCAGCTAATATTTGAATAATTGATACACTTAAAGCTTTTGTCGCATCCATTTTAATGCGCTGCTGGCGGTTATGATTATTAATTCTCGAGAAGTGATTGATCTCTTGATCTTGTCCGCCAAATCCATGAATAACTTTATGTCCGCTAAGCATTTGTTCAGAGCTGCGTGTAACCTGCCCCATAGCTGATTGGATACTTTTAGAAATATGGCGAAAACGTTTCGATACAACCGCTACAATAATGGCAACGAGAGGGATGATGACTAAAAATATAAGTGAGAGCTTCCAACTGGTATAAAACATTACACCAAGTAAAAAGACAACAAAGGCCCCTTCACGTACAACAATAAGTAACGCTTTAGTAATTGCTTGTTGAACTTGCTCTGTGTCAAAAGTGATTTTTGAAATTAAATCGCCTGTTGAGTTTTTGTCATGAAAAGAAACGGGTAAATGCAATATGTGCTCAAATAACTCTTGGCGTAAAGAGCGTACAACTTGAGAGCCCACATAACTTAAACAGTACGAAGACATAAAGTTAAAAACACCACGCCCTAGTACTAACGCGATAACTACAAAAGGAGCGTACTTTAAAACTTCTGTATTTCGCTGGTTTAAACCTTGATCAATAAACGGCTTCATTAATTGAATGAATAAAGCATCCATTGCTGAATAGCCTATCATCCCAACAATTGCGATAAAAGCGACGCTTTTGTATGCGCCAACATACGAGACAAGACGTTTATAAATTTGTGCAGTACTTTGATCCATAACACTCTCTAAATACAGTAACTCCCTGTATTGTATCCTTCGATGAGATAAAACTAAACGTCAATCTTTGATAAACCAATAACTTTCCTGCCCTCTTGCTGTTTCTATGACCAAATTGTTTGAGTAGAATTTAATACTAATTTGTCCTTCAACGCCTGTTGTAAATTGCTCGGCGCTTATTGCTTTGTAACGCTCGACAACAACGGGCTTGGGAAATTCCCACTGTCCTTTATAAGCACTTGAATGAATCACAACTTTAGGGGCTACATCACTAATAAAATTAACACTTGAGGATGTATCACTGCCATGATGCGGGCTTAACATGACTGTACTTTTCAACGGTGTATTATTCGCTAATAAAGAGGCTTCACGGGATTTTGATATATCACCTGTAAATAACACACTATGAGTATTACTCGATACTCTAACAACGCATGAATCGTCGTTTTCATTCCCATACCCTCTAGTGCTAAAGCTTTCTACTCTTAAACCGACAAAATCAACACTTTGGACTTCACACACATTAAGTGTATTTTCAGGGTGAAATTGCTTTAATGTTTCCCCAAATCCAGCTTCAATAAAATGCTGTATTCCTCCAGCGTGATCGCTGTCTTCATGACTTAGAATCGCTGTTTTTACTGTGAAATTATTTGCTTTTATATAAGGCAATAAGATACTTCGCGTACGACTAAAACGATTAAAATAACTTGGACCAAAATCATAGATAAGCACTTGGTTATCTTTTTCAATTAATGCCATGAGACCATGCCCAACATCAAACACATGAAGTTGCCAGTTAGGCTTTTCTTTTAGAAGATTATTCAATAAAAGTACTGTTAAAGGAATGAAACAGAGCAATTTATAGGGGAGGAAGTAAATCATCAACATAGTAATATAGGTAAAAATGACGAATATTAACTCGATTCTTCCTGTTGTCAGCCATCTTAACGACTCGGGTATTTCATAAAGTAATTTAAATAACGCATATAACCCTGTATCAAACAAATGTATTAAATTACCTATATCTATAAAAGTACTCAGTAATGTAAAAACAATCAAAAATGGTAAAATAATGATGGAAAGAAACGGTATCGCAATTAAGTTAATCACTAGTCCCGCAATACTTACGCCATTAAAAAAATAAAGTGAAAGTGGTAATAAACCGATAAACAATGCTACTTGAATAACAAATAACGCAATAATTTTGTTTTTTATTCGTGTATTTAATATTGGTAATTTATTAATAACAGTAAAAATTATAGCGACCGCTAAAAATGAAAAATACAGACCTGGATTAAGTAAATTAAATGGGTTAACCGCAAGCACTATTACCAAGGCAAATAAAATACTACGCCAACGCAGCGGCTGTTTAGCAAGAAAATAAAGTAACAAATAACAACCCAGCATAATTAGCGCTCGCGTTGCTGATACTAAAAAGTCACTTAAATATACGTAAACTAATGCAGCTATAAAACCGAACGAACTGTAGTAAAGTGTAAGGTTAAATGATTGACCAATTGAAAAGTTTATTTTCGTACAGATAAATCGAATGAATAAATAACCAAAGCTAAAAATCAAACCAATATGTAAACCCGATATAGCCAGTAAATGACTTAACCCAAGTGATTGCATTAATTGTTTATCTGTATAGCTCATTAACGATTTATCACCACTGAGTAATGCATAATAGAGCCACTGCAATCTTGTATTTGTATAGGTATTTTTAATGAAGTTTTGATAATCTAGTACGATGCTTTGTTTATCGCTGTGTATTATATTAAGCTCTTTATTGAGAACTTTGCCTTTAAATAATATTCTATTTATAAATGCATAACGTTCAGTATCAAACACATTAAAATTTTTATTACTGCGAAAATATTTTAAATGGATTAATGCAGAGAATTCATCCCCGACTGTAAAAGGCTGTGCAGAATTAACACTGAGCATTGCTTTGGGTGCTCTAAAATTCGAAAAGCTACTCCCATCTAATGCCACTATTTTGGCTTTGATATACTGAGGTTTTTTATCAGAAATAATCTCTTCAACAACTAATGTAGAATCAAGTGCATACTTTTCGTTCGGTTTTGGTATTTCAAAACTATAAAAAAGGTAAAAATGCATACCAACAAAGCAAATTGCACAAATAAAGCCTAACAATACGTTTAAAAACGGCTTAAAATAAGCGCTCACTATTACAATGAAAATTGTGAAGACTGTAAATTCGAGAGTTTGATAATAAAACACGGTTGCTACACAGCCAATTACAAACCCAAGACTTATCCACACTGATGTAAATGGTTGCTTTAAATGGCTAAAAAAACGATCCAAAGATTTTTACCTGATCCAAATAAAATTAGACATCATAAATCACTAAAAATATTTGGACGACTTTTGCAAGACGCAAATCTTTGGCATTTAAATAGACGTTCAGCTCGAGGGGCCTTCGCGGTCGGGTTATTTTTTGCTTTCATCCCTGTTCCTTTTCAAATGGTTTTAGCCGCAGCAGGTGCTATATTATTTAGGGTTAATTTACCCATATCAGTTGCTTTAGTATGGCTTACGAATCCATTAACCATGCCACCTATCTTTTATGGCTCATACTTAGTGGGTACGTTAATACTTAATCAGCCAGAACAACACTTTGTATTTGAAGCAAGTTGGTCTTGGTTTTTAGAAAGTATAGAAACAATTGGTCCTGCATTTTTATTAGGTTCATTAGTATGTGCTTCTATTGCATCAATTATAGGATATTTTGGTATTGATATAATTTGGCGCCGCTCTGTGAAAAAAGCATGGTTATCACGAAATAATTAGTGGCGTTAAAGCTAAATAATCGCTGCAATTCTAATCTAATAAAATATTATAGACGAAAAAAAACCAACTTTATCAAGTTGGTTTTTTTATAATCAATAAACTTTAAAAGCGAAATACACGCCTTAAGCCAACCAGTGGTAATAACAATAATGTATACCAAGGGAAGCTAGCAGAGTTACGCTCATAAACTTCAGCTTCTACTGGAGCACAGCTTTCTACTTCACCATTTGCAATTGGCGTTAGTTTAACTGCTATTGCAATACTCTCATATTCAATTTCACCATTAATATCAGTTACTACACCGCCTAATGAATCTAGCTTTTCAACTGTTTTAGTCGCAGTACCAAATATTTCATTATTTTCGTTGATAGCAGTCGCTTCAACCATAGTATAAGCGTAATCAGTTTCACCGTCGGTGTCATAGCAAGGCAGTAAATCGTTTAGATTAGTGATTTTGTCTTCACCAATTTTGTAAATAAAGGCCTCTTTGAGTCGCGAGCTATCAGAAACACCCACTTCCCCTTCACCTACAATATAACCTTGGTTGTTTATATCGTTACCGTAAGAACTTGAGCTTGAAAAGTAATCAGTAGGGAAAACCGTACTACCCGTTGCTATATCATGGTAAAAGAATTTATTACGAAGAGTACCTTCAATACGTTTAGTTGCATAACCTGTAATTACATCGTTATCATTAATAGCAATTGATTTACCAGACTGCCAGTCATCTTCTTGATTAATAAAATCAACAACCGCACCGTCTTTAAAATAAACTGGCATTGTAAGAATTGTATCGTCATTTTTGTAATAACGTGTATTCGATGAACCTACAATTGTCCCGTTGCTGTTCACTGCTAAAGCAGTACTTGTAAATGCATCATCTTCCGCTTCACCTTCATCAGGTGTCAGTGCCATACCAAGCTCTTCAACAGACGTGATATTAAGTGATTCATCAAGTTCCCATTTAACAGCGCGCTTATTAAATAAGCCTCGTGTAATATTTGAATTTAACAAGTTGATACATACTGACGTAGGTTCGTCTTCATTATCACAGTTATCATCAATATTATCTTGTCTGTCATCTGGAATGCTTGTAGACATATTACCTACAACGGTATAACCACTGTTAGTTTTAACAATATCGTTAGCGCGGCTTGTGCCACCGTATTCATTAAACTCAGGCTCTAACTCAACACTTACACTGCCATCAGCGCTTATTACAATCCCACGTTCTATAAATTCATGAGTAAACCACGTTTCTGCATCATCTTCGCCATCAGGTGTAAAAGATACTTTATCGTATGGGGCGCTACCCCAACCGACTGTAACGCCATCTTCACTTACTGCATTTAAAAGATTGACAGTAGAACGAGTTAATCCATCATAATCAACAGAAGCTATATCAAAAATCGGTTGTTCAGTAATCTCTGATTCGTTAAATTTAATCCCAACTAAAGAACTCATTTTTTGATATTCAAAGTTAGACGGAATTCCTAAATTCGAATTTGCCAAAAAACTAACCATAAAAGCATGAGCATCAGGATTAGTGCTTACGGCATCATTATTTTCAATGTCATCAAGTGTGAAAGTAATTTCTTTATCACTTAATTCATATGCTGCTTCTGTGCTGTCGTAAGCACTTTCAATAACATTTTCAGTAAAATCTATATAGCTTGTATCAATAGGTAAATTGTATAAACCATTTGCGAAACCAATAATATGCCCGCTTTCGCTTACATCTGTTACATAAGAATATTTAGCGTCTTCAAGAGTCCCTAATTCACTTAACTGGTACGTCGCACTTGTTGCTGAAGTGCTTAATGTCGCTAAAATACTGGCAGCGAGTAATTTATATTTCATTTTAGTCCTTACTACTGATTCTGTAATTCTTCAAGTTCTTCCCAGCGCTCAAGGGCAGCTTCAAGGTCAGACTCAAGTTGTGCTAAATGGTTCAATGCTTTAGTTGTTACATCACTCTCTTGTTTAAAAAAGTTTGCGTCACTCACTACAGCTTGTTGAGCTTCAATTTCAGCTTCTAGTTTTTCCATTTTATTCGGTAGTTGCTCTAATTCAAGTTTTAATTTGTAAGAGAGTTTATTTGTCTTAGCTGCTGGTTTTGCAGCTGGAGCGGCTACTTTTTCAACTTTTTTTACTGGTTGTTGCTGAATTTTTTTTTCTTGTTCAGCTAAGTAACCTACATAAGCTTCATAGTCGCTATAACCACCGACGATATCTGTTACTTTACCATTGCCTTCAAATGCCCATACACTAGAACATGTATTATCAATAAATTCTCGGTCATGGCTTACAATCAGCACTGTACCTTGATATTGATTAATAATGTCCTCTAGTAACTCTAACGTTTCAATGTCCAAGTCATTCGTTGGCTCATCGAGAACAAGTATATTAGATGGTTTTAAAAACAGTTTAGCTAATAGCAGTCTATTTTTTTCACCACCAGAGAGTGCTTTAACCGGGGTTCGAGCGCGTGCTGGAGGGAATAAAAAGTCTTGCAGGTAACCTAAAACATGGCGTGAACGACCGCCCATCATCACTTCTTGTTTACCTTCGGCAACGTTATCTTGAACAGTTGCTTCTTCGTCAAGTTTTTCACGGTATTGGTCAAAGTAAGCAAACTCTAAATTAACACCTTGCTTAGTAATACCACTATCAGGTTTTAAATCACCAAACATTAGTTTTAATAGTGTTGTTTTACCAATACCATTTGGGCCTACTAAGCCAATTCTGTCGCCACGCATTACAAGTGTCGAAAAATCATCAGCAATAACTTTGTCTTTAAATGCATGGCAAAGGTTCTTAGCTTCAAATACCAACTTACCTGAGCGATCAGCTGTTTCAATATTAAAGTCAGTTTTTCCAACTTGATCAACACGTTGCTTGCGCTCATTACGTAGCTGTTTTAGCTCTCGAACACGCCCTTCGTTACGCGTTCTTCGCGCTTTAACACCCTGGCGAATCCACGTTTCTTCTTCAGCTAAACGCTTATCAAACAATGCATTTTGCGCTTCTTCGACTTTTAAATCATGCGCTTTTTGCTCTAGATAAGTCGCGTAATCACCTGGGTACGAAATAAGTTTACCGCGATCTAAATCTAAAATACGCGTAGCGACAGCGCGAATAAACGCACGGTCATGCGATATAAATACAATGCCGCCTTTAAATTCTTTTAAAAACTGTTCAAGCCACATTACACTTGCCATATCTAAATGGTTTGTTGGCTCATCTAGTAATAATAAGTCAGGCTCACTTACAAGTGCACGCGCAAGTGCTACTTTACGTAACCAGCCACCAGAAAGGGACTCAAGTTTAGCCTCTGGTGTTAATTCTAATTGTGTCAAAACTAATTGAATTCGGCTATCAAAACGCCAACCATCAGCGGCTTCAAGTTGGTTTGATAAACGTTCAAGTTTATTTAATAACTTATCAGTACATTGTGTTTGCAGTTCGTTGCTAACATGATGAAAATCAATGAGTAGGTTAGCGATTTCTGGCATACCCTGTGCAACGTAATCAAATACAGTTCCGCTTGCACCTTTTGGTGGATCTTGCTCTAAACGAGAAATTCGAATACCACCAAGCTGATTTATTTCACCATCATCTAAAACAACTTGTCCATCGAGTACTTTTAATAACGTTGACTTACCCGCGCCATTTCGACCAACTACACACACTCTTTCGCCACTTTCTATAACAGCGTCTGCTTTGTTAAGCAAAGCATGTGTACCAAAAGCAAGTTGTGCTTTTAAAATTCTTATTAAATCCATAGTTCTTATTTGCTCTTATTCTGCTTGTGCTAAAAATTCGCGCACAGAGTGTAAAGTAAAAGGCCAATATAATTTCTCGCCTTTTTCACTTTTTAATACAGGAATAGTAATTTGATACTCAGCAATAAGCTGCTCATCAGTCATAATATCGATTAGTAATAACTCACTGTTGTCATTTAGTACATCAGTGATAAGTTGCTCAGCCTGTTCGCACAAGTGGCAACCATCAGTATGATATAAAATCCATTTAGCCATGCGTAATTAGCCAGCTATTATGGATTTTTTTATTACGTTTGAAGTCTGGTGATAGCGTTTTATCTGAGATATTAACGGCTTTTAAACCTAAACCAATCAGGCCAACTTCATCCATTACAAAACCACGTTTGTTATTAGAGAAAATCAAAGTACCTGATGGACTTAAGATCTTTTTAACCCACGTTAATAATTTAATGTGATCACTTTGCACATCAAACGCGTCTTTCATACGTTTTGAGTTTGAGAACGTTGGAGGGTCTAAAAATATCAAATCATATTGTGCTGTCGCATGCTCTAACCATTTTAAACAATCTGCTTGTTCAAAACGGTAACGTGTATTACTGATATTGTTTAAATCGAAGTTATCTTGGCCCCATTTTAAATAGGTTTTAGATAAATCAACTGTTGTAATTGCTTTAGCGCCACCAAGTGCAGCATGCACAGAGGCAGTACCTGTGTATGCAAACAAGTTTAAAAAGCGCTTATCTTTCGCATTTTCTTGAATATAACGACGCATTAAACGGTGATCTAAAAACAAACCTGTGTCTAAGTAGTCAAATAAATTAACTTTAAACTTAGCACCAAACTCTTCAACTACCATAGTGCGGTTTTGTTTAGACATGGCCGTATACTGCTCTTCGCCCTTTTGCTTTTTACGCACTTTTACAGCAATATTTTCAGGTGAGATATCAAGTTGTTGCGAAGTCAATGTTATTACGTCTTGCAGGCGTTTTTCTGATGTTTTTTCATCAATTTCTTTAGGCGCTGCATATTCAAAAATAACCGCAGAATCACCGTAAATATCTACAGCAACATTGTACTCAGGGATATCCGCTTCATAAACACGATAAGCGTCTACTTTATTTTGTTTAAGCCAGTTTTTTAAGCCTTGCTTATTCTTTTTCAATCTATTTGCGAATGACGTAGAGCCCTCAAAATTAAGCGCTTTTTTATCATCGGTAGTCAAACTTACTTGCTTATCATCTAATTGATATAAGTTAAGTTCAACATCAAGTGGGCCATTTTTAAACTTATAACGCTTAAGGCGCACAAGTTTTAAAAGTTTAAATAAGCTCTCGTCCATACCTAGTAAGGCAAGTTTCCAATGATTAAAGTGCTTTTTAAAGCCAACACCTAAATTACGGTGTAAATCAACAAGCTCAGCCATAGAACCAATACGTTCACCATAAGGTAAGTTTGAAATTACAACACCCGGTAATTTTGCAACAGCAGTAAGTTTAGTTGCGTCGCTTTGCTTAAACTTAATAACATCATCAAGCTCAGCACGTTTGGCATTATCAATCGCTTTATTTAAAACTTGTTCATCGTAATCGTGGCCAATTAACCACAATTTAGGATCGGTAATGTTAGCAAGTAACTCTTCTTTAAGTTCTTTAAACTTAGCGGCTCTAAAACTAGGTAAACGCTCAAAAGCAAAGCCTTCACGAAATAATCCCGGTGCTTCGTTTCGTGCCATCCCAGCCGCTTCGATTAAAATAGTACCCGCACCACAACATGGATCGAATAAAGGTTGTTTTACATTATCAAGCCAACCACTTCGTTTAATTAATGCAGCAGCTAAATGTTCTTTAATTGGTGCTTTACCTTGACCTTGACGGTAACCACGTTCAGACAAACGAGGGCCCGAATAATCAATATACATAGAAACGCCGTAACGATTTAATCGTGCAACAACACGCACATTTGCATCTTGCTTATCAACGTTAGGACGCTGCTCGTATAAATCATTAAAGTAGTCAACAATCGCATCTTTTATTACAAGACCCGAAAATTGTGTGTTTTTTAATGAGTCATTGGTACCGTTGAAGTCGACAGCGAATGTTTGAGTTGGTCCAAACCACTCTTGCCAAGGTTGCGAGCGAGCAAAATTATACAGGCTATTCTTGTCATCTACGCCTTCTTTTTCTTCAATAAGCATAAGCACACGCGTTGCAAAACGACTTGATAAACAAACCTTTTGCGCCAGTAATGAGTCAGCCTCAAAACGAACAGAACCAACAGTTTGCTTAGACACAGTTGCGCCAAGTTCTGTTAGTTCATCAACCAATAAATTTTCGATTCCGATAGAAGTAAGTGCGATAAATTGCAAAGTAATAACCCTTAATAGCTAATTGCGCAGGATTATAACATAGGTTGGGCGACAAACACGCCATAAAGACACGCTTAAGACTTAAATTTGGTTAGGCGGTTTGACTTTGATATTGCTGATTTAGGATGGGGTGTACTCGATTATTCAAAATACGGATTACTTCAAATTGCGCTAAAGATAAATTTTCGTCTAATTTAAAGGTTTCGCTTAAATTTAAGCAAATAGATGCATCAGGGCAATGCTCTACAATTAAAAAATCGCCAGTCTGCGCTTTAGATATTAATTTAACTATTGCTTCTACACTTGGCTCTGTTCCAGTGTATTCTTCAAAAAACCAGCTTTTTGATAAAACGGGTTTTAAGTGATACTTAACAGCGGTTGCATTTAGCGATATTTGACAAATTTGAGCAGCAGACCACAATTCAAACCCATCTAAATAGTTATAAACTTGTTCATAAAATGCAGCATCTTCTAAACTAAAACGTGGATTTTTAAAAACAGAATCGGTGAGTTGTCTTAACTTATAGGGCGTACATAATTGCATGTCGTCATTTAAATCAAGTAATAAACGATTTTTATTAGGACAAGTAATCCACTGCCATTGCTTTGATGCTTGTAACATTTACTCCTCCTTGGGTATGTTGAATAATTCTTGCTCACAGTATAACCGCTTTTGACCACTTTTAAAATGCTTGCTTAGAACATTTATCGAACGATCAAAAGCTTAGATAACTGATCCTTATAAGCCGTTAACGATCGACTTTACCAATTGTGGACCTTTGTATATGAACCCAGTATAAACCTGGACTAAATTTGCGCCTGCATCGAACTTTTCTTTTGCAGATTGCGCATCATCTATTCCGCCAACTCCGATGATTGGTAATTTACCTTGTGTTAAGCGTTTCAATTCACTCACTACCTCTGTAGAGCGCATTCTAACAGGGTGACCTGATAAACCGCCGGCTTCTTCTGCATATTGCTGGCCCATAACTGCAGCTCGCTCAAGCGTGGTGTTGGTGGCAATTACACCATCGATTTTATTATTTAAAAGTGATTCACTTACTTGTTGAATTTGAATTTGATCTAGATCCGGTGCAATTTTTACAAGCATAGGCACTTGTTTATTGTGCTTTGCAACTAAATCTAACTGTTCGTTTTTAAGACTTTGCAGTAAATCATCAAGTGCAGCGCCATATTGCAAATCACGCAAGCCAGGTGTATTTGGTGATGAAATATTTACCGTAATGTATGAGGCATGCTCAAACACTTTACGCATACAATGAATATAGTCATCTTTTCCTTGTTCATTTGGCGTATCTTTATTTTTACCAATATTAATACCGAGTATGCCGCTGTATTTTGCTGCTTTTACATTTGAAACTAAGTTATCAACGCCTTTATTATTAAAACCCATACGGTTAATAATAGCGTTTGATTCTGGCAACCTAAAAATACGAGGTTTATCATTACCCGCTTGAGCACGCGGCGTAATAGTGCCAACTTCAATAAAACCAAAGCCCATTTGGCTGAATGCATCAATACATTCCGCATTTTTATCAAGGCCAGCTGCTAGCCCTACAGGGTTTTTAAATTTCAGACCCAAAAAATCGACTGGCTTATCAGAAATATTTTGCGACCAAGCTAAATTTAAAGGGGTATTGGTAAAACGACGAAGATTATTAAGTGCAAACTCATGCGCCCACTCCGCATCACGGGTAAACATAAAACGGCGAGCTAAATCATAAAACATCAATATAATCCTCTTTTTAAATTTTAGACAAAAAAATACCTCAGACAAGGCTGAGGTATTGTATAACAATTTTAACAATCAGTTATTTATTTACTAAACAATTAACTGATTAAAGCTAAATTATTTTCCCGATGTATCACAATTGTGGCTTAACAACATAAGTTCACGAAGTGCAACCGAGAACTTAGCAAAGTCGTGACTTTGTGATGTTTTAAACTCAGCCAGCATTTGTTTCCAGCGTTGCAGTAATAAATCTTGGCTATCCATCCACTCGTCTATTTGACTATCAACATCGCTCTCATCACCTTCAAAGCTATTTAATACAACTTCAGATAACGTACGTTGCTGCCAATCAAGCTCTTCTCGATAAGACGAGCGAGCAAGTGCTTGCCAATGATTTGCTACTGGTTGCTTAGTTATTTGCTCTAAGAACCAATGCAGACCCATTCTTGCACCTAGTTTAAAGTAAGTATTGGACACCATCGAAATACTCTTACCTGAACTATTCGCAACTTCTGCTAAATCCATCACAGAGAATAAGCTTGATAAAGAAACAATACGATTAGCTATATCTGTTGGAACGCCCGCGTCGATTAACTTATTGGCCTCAATTACAATACGATCATTTTCTTTTTCAATCATATACGTATTTAAGTTATCGCTTAAATCTTTAAAGGTTGGCGCAAAGAATTCAATTCCTTGTTCAATCGTTTGTGACTTATTACGATGACGTAAGAACCAACGCGTTGCTCGGCGCACAGTACGACGAAGTTGGTAAAGCATTTCAGTTTGAACTGCTGCTGGTATTTTATTATCAAGTGCACTAATAGAAGACCATGTTTCACGCATTTCAAATATTTCGCTAGCAATTGAGTAACACATTGCTATCTCAGCTTCATTAGCACCGGTTTCTTCATGCATACGTACCATGAAGTTTAAACCCATATCGTTAACGATACTGTTAGCAAGTTTAGTTGCAATAATTTCTTTACGAAGTGGGTGGTTGTTCATCGCATCGTTAAACTTCTCACGCAATGGACGTGGGAATGACTTAACAAGCAATTGGCGATAGTAAGGGTTTTCAGTAATTTCATCACTTACTAAAGACTCTTTTAATACCATTTTTGCGTAAGACACTAGCACTGAAAGCTCAGGACGAGTTAAGTCTTTACCTGCAGCGGCGCGTTCTGCCAATTCTTCATCACTTGGAATAAATTCGATAGCACGGTTTAACTTGCCTTCTTTTTCAAGCGCATGAATAAAGCGAATCTTTTCTTTGAGCGTTGAAGTTCCTTTAGACTGCGTAATTGAAATAGTATGTGTTTGACGGTAACAGTCTTTTAATACTAATTCAGAAACTTCATCTGTCATTGAGTAAAGTAGCTCATCACGTTGTTTACGTGTTAGGTCACCTTCAGCGACTAAGCCATTAAGTAAAATCTTAATGTTAACTTCGTTATCTGAACAGGCAACACCCCCTACGTTATCAATGAAGTCAGTATTAACACGACCACCTTTAGCTGCAAATTCAACACGACCTAATTGCGTTGCACCTAAGTTACCGCCCTCACCTATTATTTTAGCGCCTAAATCTCTACCATTGATACGTAGTGCATCGTTTGCACGATCCCCTACATCGGCATCAGTTTCTTTAGAGTGTTTAATGTATGTACCAATACCGCCATTCCACAGTAAATCAAACTCCATCATTAATGAGGCTTTCATTAACTCATTTGGTGTCATACTAGCTTTTTTAGTGCCCAACATTTTTTTCATTTCTGGGCTAAGCGTAATTGATTTAGCTGCACGAGAGAACACACCGCCACCGGCAGAAATTAGCTCTTTATTGTAATCTTCCCAAGAAGAACGCGGCATATTAAATAAACGTTCGCGCTCAGGGTAAGATGTAGCAGCATCTGGATTAGGGTCAACAAAAATGTGCATATGGTTAAAGGCGACTTGTAGACGAATATGCTTAGATAACAGCATACCATTACCAAATACATCGCCTGCCATATCGCCAATTGCTACTACTGTAAAGTCGGTAGTTTGACAATCAATATCCATTTCACGGAAATGTCGTTTAACTGACTCCCATGCGCCTTTTGCTGTGATACCCATTTTCTTATGGTCATAACCAACCGAGCCACCAGATGCAAATGCATCACCTAGCCAGAAATTGTATTCGTTAGCAATGCCATTTGCGATATCAGAGAAAGTAGCAGTTCCTTTATCCGCTGCAACTACTAGGTAAGCATCATCTTCATCGTGACGAACAACATCGCGCGCTGGTACTATTTCACCACGCTCAATATTATCAGTAATATCTAAAAGACCACGGATAAAGATTTTATAACACTCTTGGCCTTCTTTAATAAACGCTTCACGCTCAGTCGGTAGTTGTTTACATACAAAGCCACCTTTAGAACCTACAGGTACGATTACAGTATTTTTAACTTGTTGTGCTTTAACTAAGCCAAGTACTTCAGTACGGAAGTCTTCACGACGATCTGACCAACGCAGACCACCACGTGCTACTTTGCCGTAACGTAAATGCACACCTTCTACGCGCGGAGAATAAACAAAAATTTCAAACGCAGGTAAAGGAAGTGGTACATCAGGAATTAAGCTAGGTTGTATTTTAAACGACACATAAGACTTAAACTGTCCGGCATCGTCTTTTTGGAAATAGTTAGTACGCAGCGTCGCAACAATCATATCAACGTATAAACGTATAATACGGTCATCATCAAGGTTTGCTACATTTTCAAGCTCTAAATAAATTTGCGTGCTTAGCTTTTCAAGTGTTTTAGCACTTGCAGGGCTTTTAACTGAGAACTTTTTAGCAAACAAGTTAACAATTTGCGCTGCGATATTTGGATAATTTGCAAATGTACTTTCTATGTAACTTTGTGAGAACGTTACACCAATTTGACGCATGTATTTAGCGTACGCACGTAAAATAGAGGCTTCGCGGCCTGTTAGACCACCCATTAACACTAAACGGTTAAAACCATCGTTTTCAAGGCGGTTGCCCCAAACATTTGTTAATGCAGCACGAAAACGTGCTGAAATTTTATCAAAATCCGCCATCCCTTTGCTGTCAATAAGCATCGAGAAGTCCATGATCCAGTTGATACGACCATCGCTAGTTTTAACTGAGTATGGTGTTTCACCAACAACGCGAAGGCCAAAGTTTTCAAGCATTGGCATAACATCAGATAAGTGAATCGGCTCATCTTTATGGAATAAGCTTAATCGTACAATATTGCTGTTTGCTTCTTCTTGAGGACGGTAAAACAACATTTCTAGTTTGTTTTCATCGCTAAGTAGTTCTAACTTTTCAATATCAACAACCGCAGCACTTGGAAGCACTTCATCTTTGTATGAGCGTGCAAACGCATTACAGTATTTACGATTTAAATCGTTACCACGAGCTTCACCCGCAGACTCTAAAAGTGCAGATTGAAGTTTATCTTCCCACGTACGTGCAGCTTCTACTAAATTGTTTTCGATGTCTTTCACGTTATATTCGATCTTGTTGTCGGTCACACGAACGGTGTAATGAGTACGCGCCAGTGTTGACTCAGAGAAATAAGTAGTAAATTCAACTTTATCGTCAGAATTAAATGCATTAGCTAATATATCTTGCGTTTCACGACGAAGAGCCGTGTTATAACGCTCGCGAGGTACATAAACCATACAAGATAAAAAACGACCATACGCATCTTTACGTACAAACAAGCGACACATATCGCGCTCTTGTACTTGTAACACACCCATAGCAACTTCAAGTAGCTCACCTTCGCGCGCTTGAACTAGCTCATCACGTGGGTAGGTTTCTAAAATATTTAAAACAGCTTTGTAAGCGTGAGTACCTTTAGCAAAATCACACATTTCCATAATGCGATTAATTTTACTTTTTAACACAGGTACATCAGTAGCACTGTTATTGTAAAAGCTTGATGAAAATAAACCGATAAAGCGGTCTTCACCAATTACATTGCCTTCATCGTCAAAACGCTTAATGCCTACATAATCGATGTAAGCTGGACGATGAACACGAGAAACAGAGTTAGTTTTTGTTAAAATCAGTAGGTTGCTGCTACGAGCTTCTTGACGTGCAACTTCAGGTAATTCTGATAATAAGCGAGTGTGTTCTTCAGTCGAGTTTTTCATCAAGCCTAGGCTTGTATCCATTTTACCTTTTAGTTGGTAATCACCTTGAACTGGGCTTAACTCATATTCACGGTAACCCATTAGAGTAAAATTATCTTTAGCTAACCAATCTAAAAACTCAGTTGTTTCTGAAACTTCATCTTTACTTTTATTATGATGACGTTTAGGTAACTCTTTAGTCACTGCAATCAATTTTTTACGGATTGGTTGCCAATCATCAACAGCAACTGATACATCAACAAGCACAGACTCTAATTCTTTTTTGAAAGACTCAATCACAGAAGAATCTGTTTGACGGTCAATTTCAATAAAAAATACTGTTTTAGTAGATGAAGATTCTTGCTCTGCTTTTAAATTTGATAATCCAGAAATTTTAGCGTTTTCATCACGCTTAATTTTTAATGGGCAGTGAAGTAATAAGTGAGAGGCGATATTTTCACGAGTCATGGCCATACGAACAGAATCAACTAAGAACGGCATATCTTTAGTGATAATTTCAACGATTGTATGTGATGACTGCCAGCCATCTTTTGCCACTTCTGGATTGAAAACGCGGATAACAGCGTCGTCAGTAGTATTTTTTTCTAGCGAGTTCCAAAGGCTTAATGCTGCGCCATATAGGTCACTATCGTTGCGGTTTGCCAAATCCTCTTTAGACATATTGCTGTACAAGGCTTTGGCGAATTTCTCAACGAGTAACACATTATCAGCGCGAACTTTTTTCTGGATCAGCTTACAGACATTATCTAGGATAACCGAGGCTTGGCCTTCATTTCGTGTCATTGTATGTTCCTTAATCTATTACTGCTAAAAGCAGAATATTTGTACAGCGTATTATTAGCGTGGAGTCAGTTAAATTCTAACCCTTTTACAGCTAATAAACAGCCTTTTCGATGAAAACATTTTAAGCATTTCAGCTATTTGGTCATCTATTCACAAAATATAGATATAAATGGCCATTACTGGCCATTTAGGAGCAAAAGTATTCACATTATTTTTTCTGGTCAGTCCAGAGAAGGCTACCAATTGCGGGTAATAACAACACTGCACCTAACATATTCACTAAAAACATGAAGGTTAATAGTATACCCATATCAACTTGGAATTTAAGATCTGAGAATATCCAAGTGCTCACACCAATAGCTAATGTAATACCAGTAAATAGAACCGCGCTGCCACGCTCAACAAGCGCATTTCGATAAGCAACACTAAGCGGTACGTTTTGCTTAAGCTGCCCCATCATCGACGACAGTATATAAATACCGTAATCAACACCAATACCTACACCTAATGCAATTACAGGTAAAGTAGAAACTGTTAAGCCTATTTCCAGCTGTACCATAAGTGCTTGGGCAAGGGTTGATACAATATAAAGCGGTAATACCACGGCTACTGTTGCTTTTACGCTTCTAAAGCTCATTAAACATAAAATAATAACGGCACCATAAACGTAAAGCATCATGGGTATTTGTGCTTCTGATACAGACTCATTAGTAGCTGCCATTACGCCCACAGGTCCTGACGCTAATTTAAATGCTAGTTTTTCAGTGCCCTCTTCTTGGGCAAATTGCTTAACACTCTTAATTACGGTATCGATAGTTTGTGCTTTATGATCATCTAAGAATATAATCACTGGCATAACTGAACAATCACCGTTAAGTAAGCCTGTACTAGTTTCAACTCGAGACGTTGACTGTACTAAGCTTGCTGAATTTCGTGGCAAACTCTGCCATTTTAAATTGCCTTCGTTGTAGCCCGCGTTAACCGATTGAGCTACAGAGCTCAAACTTACAGCAGACTGCACACCGGCCACATTCTCAACTTTGTATTGAAAACGGCTTATACGCTCCATCACATCATGCTCAGTACATGCTGCAGGATACGCCTCTACAATTACTTTTAAAATATCAGACGAGATAGTGTACTTATCCGAAATTAAAAACGTGTCTTGGTTATAACTGGCATCTTGATGCAGAGATGGCGCGCCTGCGTGTAAGTCACCTATACGCATTTTATCTGCTTGCCAGTAGCCTAGAGCAAATAAAACAAGGGTAAAACCGATAATCATTTTAGCGATTTTAGGATCGGTTGCTTTTACTAAAATGTCTCTGATCTTATCAAGTATATTAGGCTTCTCAGCATCACCAGATTGAATATGTACACTGTTTTCAAAGTTCATGTACGACGCCCAAACTGGCAGCAAAATTAAATTTGTAAATATAATTACTGCCACACCTAAACTCGCTGTAATAGCAAGTTCGCGGATAATACCAATATCAATAGTAAGTAATGTTAAAAAGCCTACGGTATCTGAAAGCAGTGCAATACCACCAGGTATTAATAAAGCCCTGAAACTTGACTGACAACAAATTCGCGTACTTTTTCCTTCACCTACTTTTTTGCCAATCGCATTGATCATCTGCACACCATGGCTTACACCAATAGCAAACACTAAAAACGGCACCAAAATAGACATAGGGTCTAGTCCAAACCCTAAACTTGAAAGCAGGCCTAATTGCCAAATAACAGCAATAATAGAACACGCGATTGGCAAAATAGTTAGCTTTAAACTGCCACAAAATAGCCAAACCATAATAAAGGTAAAGGCGATAGCAATGGCAAAAAATACGACTACCCCTTTTGCGCCTTCAGCTATATCACCAGCCATTTTTGCAAAGCCAATAATATGAATACTTACTTTGTCTGTACTTAAAGGCTCTCTTAAATCACTTTCTAGCTTTTGTGCAAAAGCTAATGTGTCTAATTTTTGTTGTGTTTGAGGATCTGTTTCTAAAAGTTGAGCCGTTACCATTGCACAAGAGTAATCGCTGGCAATCATACGCCCTACAACTTTTGCTTTTTCAATGTTTTCCTTTACTACACCTAATCCACGCGTATCTGCTTTAAAGTTTGCAGGAATAATTGGACCACCGGCAAAGCCATCCTCTACTACTTCTACAAAGCGAGCACTAGGTGAAAATATAGAATTCACTAAAGGACGATTTACACCAGGAATAAAATAAAGCTGATCGTGAACCGCTTTTAAATGAGTAAAAAATTCTGGATTAAATATATCTCCGCTGTCGTCACATACTGAAATTAAAATACTGTTTGCACCACCAAACTGTTTTTCATGTTTAGTGTATACCTTCATGTAATCGTGATTTAACGGGATATTTTTATTAAACGATGCATCAAGTTGAATTTGAGTCGCTTTAAATACAAGTAAACAGGTTATAAGTGCAAAACTTATAAGCATAATTAAGCGATGTCTAAAAATCGCCTTTTCAATAAAATCGAGTAACTTATGCATTAAGGGGTTAACTCCTTCACTTTAATGCCATCTTCTGTAGCCATGATCAATCTGTTATCTAAAATTACACCATCAAGAATCGCTTTACCGTCAGCAAGCTGCTCATGGGTGAGTAACCCATCTTGAAGATGAAAAATAACGCCACTATTAGCGAGCATGAGCCATTGTTTGTTATTATAATTAATGATGTTGTTAATCGTCGCTGTTTTAACATTTTCAAAATGCTGCCACTGCTTTTCGCCACTTTGCTTTGCAAAAACATTACCTCGTAGCCCCGCCACAATTTCTTGAGTGCTATCAGAGGCAACTGCAAAGAATGAACCGGGATAAACTTCTTCTATTCTTTGCCAAGTTTGACCATCGTCAACGCTTCTGGCCATTAAACCCATTTCACCAACGAGCATTAATCCATTGTCTGTTTTTTCTATACGATTAAAGTGCGGTAAGATAGAAGCAGTTTCCGCTTCGTATCCTTGTGGGTCATTTTCTTTTAAATCGTTTAAGTAATCACGATCATCACTAAAAAGTAGCGAATCTAAAAAGCGCTTTTGCCAATGTTGACCACCGTCTGTAGTTTGATAAAACATGCCATATGCGCCCACTGCAAAACCTTTTAAGTCATCTTCAAATAAAATATCTAAACATGGTTTGTCTAATTCAGGTAATGCTTGTTGTAGCTGCCAATTAATGCCACCGTCAGTAGTATTTATGATTGTTGCATCGTGGCCACACGCCCATCCATTATTTTCGTTACTAAAATCAACGGCAGTTAAGAGCACTTGAGTTGGAACTAGCTCAGCTTGTTGCCATGAAACACCCGATGTACTTTTAATAACAGTACCGTGTTTACCAACAGCAATTAAGCCATTACCCGTGTTAGTTATATCAGTGAGTAAGGTTTTAGCTGCATTTGTTGCACTGATTGCATAGTTAGGGGCTTCTTGTGCAACACTCGCACCGCTTATTATCAGGCTGGCATATACCAAATACTTCATAAATTTTAATCGCCTTGTACGAGAGAGTTGTTTGTCTTTTTACTAGGGAGTGCGTTGCGCGCTGTAAGACAAACGCGATGAGAAAGGAAAAGGCACTTAACATATTGTTAAGTGCCTAGTTTAATACTATCTACCTGCGCGACGTAAAGCGCTTGAAGTAAATTCGTTATCGTTAAACGACTTTGAAAAATCGTACATTTTTTCTTGGTTATCTAAACCAATTGCTAAATAACGACGAGAATTCAAATCATGATAAACCTCAAGAGTACTCCACTGTGTAGGAACTTCGTAATAGTTAAGGCCATAAGCCATGGCTACACGGTAAAGTTGGTCGCGGTTATCATAAATATCAGTAACCTGTACTTGCCAGCTATCTTCATCAATGTAAAACACACGTTTTTTATAGATATGGCGTGTATCATCTTTTAAGTTAGCTTCAACAACCCAAACACGATGTTTTTCGTAACGTGTATGTTCTGGGTTAATATGGCCAGGCATTAAAATATCATTGTACTCTAGCTTGTCGCTATGAAGTTTATAGCTGTTGTAAGGTATGTATAACTCTTGCTTACCCTTTAGCGTCCAGTTGTAACGATTTGGTGAGCCATTAAACATATCAAAATCATCGGTAGTGCGCAGGCTATCTGCAGCTGTGCCTGGTGCATCATATGCAACATTAGGTGCACGACGAACACGACGTTGCCCCGAGTTATAAGTCCATGCTTGGCGCGGCGTTAATATTTGGTCCATTGTTTCATGAACTAATAATGCAGTACCAGCTAAACGTGCAGGCTCTGTAACGCTTTGTTTAAACTTAAACAAAATGTTTGAGTCTTGTAGCTCTGCTGGTGTAGCGCTTGGGTCTGAGTATTTAACTAATAGCTGCTCATCAAAACCAACATAGTTGTAAGAGCCAGATGCAGTCGGTGCAGCTTGACCACCAAAGCGCTCAATAGACTGGCCACGGTAACGTAATAAGTGATTCCAAATTGCCTCTAAACCTGTTTTAGGAATAGGGAAAGGAATACCTATCGCGGTATTTTTAATACCGTTACCGCCTTCGATTAATTCAGCAGTCGGTGCAAACTTTTTAGTCGCGTCATAAACAAACTGAGGGTACGAAGCTGAGCGGCGTGTTTCATACACTGGCATTTTAAATGTGTCTGGGTATGCTTCAAATAAAGCAATTTGACCCGGACTTAAATTGGCTTTGTACTTTTCAATATTACTTTTATCGATAGTGAAAAGCACTTTATCAGCTGTAAATGGGTCAAGATGATGCATACCAGCTTTATAACCTGCAGGCGCTGTTGTAATTCCATTATTCCACGCTGGAATAGAACCATCAGCATTCGCAGCTTTTTCTGCACCCATTGGCGTTAAGTTTTGGCCTAATTGAGCAACTTCATCAGCGCTTAATTTAGCCAAGGCTGCGCTGCTTGCAAACAAACTACAAAATGCTGTAGCAATGAGGGTAGGTTTTTTAATCATAGTAATGTTACCCCTAAATAGAATATTTTAAGTTAAAAGAAACGTAATCGCGGTCTGAGAATGTATTAACACCGCCACCGCCCCAAAACGAGTTATAGCTCACATCAAGTGACCACGCATTTTGGTAGTTAAAGTTCATCGTAGCACCTAAAGATTTACGATCTTCGATAAATAAGAACATAGGATCTGGTGTATTACCGTTTACGTCATGAGAAAATACGAAACGTGGTGAAAAGTTAATACCTTTGTAAAAGTTGAAGTAATCGCCTTTCGCAATTAGGCGGTAACCCCAAGACGATGCTGTAGCGAATGATTTCTCTTCAGCGCCATTTGATAGACCAAGTTGCAATGTTGAATAATCAGTAGTACCTGGGCCTGTTATTGTGCCACTACGGCCAGTGCCTGATACATTTAAACGCATTTCGTCATAGCCAGGCATATCGTGAATTTTAACTACACCCACTTCACCAACTACAGCCCAGCTATCAGCACCTAATGAAGGACCAAATAAATGTGTTGCTGTAAATTGAATTTGTGATGTATCACGTTCAATGTAGCCTTTGGCAACTTCACCTGCACCAACTGAGCTTACCGCATCGCCTATACTCATTTGCGAAATACCCGCAAAATCAGGACGAATACCAGCAACCGCCAATTGCTCAGGCATAGCTGTGTAAAGTAACTCTACGTCATCAATTTGTAGCGGTTCATCTTGGCGAAAAGCAAATTCACCCGCGAAGGCTGTTTCGCCAATAGTCGTATTAAAACTTAAACCATATAACTTAATATCTTCAGGGTACTCGTTTTCAGCTTTAGAAAAAGCAGTTAAATCAGCAACATTATCTGACGTGATTTCTGTTGTCATGATCATCGCTAAATCTTGGGCAATTGCAGCTTGTGAAAAGTTTGATACGCGACCAGATATAAGCGGACGACGGCTATGATAATTCACGTGATAGAGTGCAATTTCAGTATCATTAAATTCAGGTAAAAATACACCTAAACGTAAACCATACTGACCGCCATCTTCAGGCTCTGTTTTACCATTATCTCCTTTACCTTTTAAAGCAACTTTAGTTGGGTATGCAAGATACATTTGAGCTAATAAAGCACTTCCTTCTGCACTTGAAGGATCAATACCTTGTGCTGCTGCGGCCAATGCAAAATCAGATGTTAAGTTATTCAAGCTATCTGTTAAAAAAGCGACATCAATATCAGGATTAGACGTAAAACCTAATTGAACATTCTGCTGATAACCATTTTCTGCTGCAAAGTCATTAGTCGAAAAATACGTACCAGCTGCTGGTAAACGCGTTTCTTGCCATTGGTATTGGTAGAAACCTTCAAGGGTAATGTTGTCAGTAATGCCAAGCGATGCCCAAAGCATGCCTACAGGTATGAATGCTTCTTTAAGCTCAGCACCTGGCGCTTTCAATCGGTCAATATCAACTGGGTTTACGTTAATACCATGAGATATAAGTGTACTCTCACCCCAGTTAACTACTTGTTGACCTAAACGGACAGATAAAGGGTTATTACCATCATTTAAATCAAAATCAGCCCACACAAACGCATCTAATAAACGAATATCTGCACAGCTTTGCGCTTTAGTGTCTTTATCATCACACGGATCAACCCCCTGCCCTGATGTAGGATTTGAATATGCATGATAGCCATCCATCAACGCAAAGTCATAAAAATACATGAAGCGAGTGAACAAACCGTAGTTATCTTTATTTATTGAAAGGTCGTGTGTTCCCTTCAAAAGTTTTGAAAATGAGTCACCACTGTCAAAATTTAAATTACCAGCATCACCATTATTTGAATAAGAGCCAGGTTGAGCCCATACATCTTGAGATGAGTAAATAGTGTTGTTTAGCGCAGGGTTGTAACCTGTCCAATCAAATGCCGGATTGTTACTTTTACCAATTAGGCTAAAGTCTCTGTCTTCTACGCGAACACTTTGCCCATATGAAAAGGTTGAATCGAAGGTAATGTCAAAACCTCCAGCTTCAAATGTTACAGCTTGTGTACTTGCTGCAGATAAACCTAAGCTAGCGGCTGCTATACCTATAGCGATTCTATTTTTAACAAAAAGCGATCTTCTTATCATTTTGGTTCCCCCCTGTCGCGGGTCATTTTGTGTGATCAAGTTATTGTTTTTAGTGTAATCATAACGATAGAAGCGAATCAGTGAAATTACAAATACTCGCTCTAATCTTCCGTATACTTTATATTTTGGTTGACGCTTACGTATTGGTAAGACGTCGTACCAGATAATTTATACACGTAATTTAACAATAGGACAAATTGAAATTAACAAAAATACAATATTTTTATGTATATATAACATAAAAACCGAGTGTCAGGCCACTCGCTCTAGGCGGATAAACTTGTTTTCGGGGGTTAATAAGAGTCTAAAGCGGCCACGTACACCTAAACTTGAAATGAAGGGCCTCAAATGTGTAGCAGCAAAACGAATCGTTTTACCGCCATCTTCTACAACTTGTAAAGAGCTAAAACGGCCATGGTAGTAATCCATGCACTCGTTATAGCTCAATCTTAAGGTAAAATAATACTCAATCATTTATGCGAGCGCTTTTTCAACCTTTTCATACAAATCAGCACTTAGTCCATCTAGATTAGCTAAGCGTTGTAATTGCAGTTTCATTGCTTGAGAGCGAACATCATCGTAACGCTTCCATGACATGAACGGTGTTAGCATACGAGACGCATTTTGTGGATTAATTGCATTAAGTTTTATTAACAAGTCACCTAATAACGTATAGCCTTGGGCATCTGAGCGATGAAATTGTGCTGTATTAAAGTGACTAAAGCTTCCTACAAGTGCACGGACACGGTTCGGGTTTGAAAAATCAAAACACGGATGTTCGTAAAGTGCCTTAATATTATCTATAGCTTTATTGCCTGACTGCATAGCTTGCAGTGCAAACCACTTATCCATCACTAAAACATCATGGCGCCATTGACTATCAAAATGACTCAAAAGCTCATCTTGTATAGGGTGGGATGCTTTTACCACTGCGCTTAGTGCACCAAGTACATTGGTCATATTAGTCGAACTTGCGGCTTCTTTAATAAAGCTTACAGCCTCTGGCTTTTGAGTTTTAGCCAAATAATGCAAGCATGTTTGTTTTAAAGCGCGCTTAGCAACGGAGCTTGCACTTATACTGCCATCATCTTCAAGAGATTCGTAACAAGCAAGCAGTTCATCAGCAAGTTCGTCAGCAATTTGTTGCTCAAACTTTTCTGTTATTTCAATAATCTCATCTACAGGTATTACTTCAAATTCAGCGGCTAATGTATCAAAACTTGGCAGTTTAAACAGCTCTGCAATTAAGGCTAAATCGCCCTCTTTGGTGTTTATAAGTACACGTAGCGCATTTATAGTTTCACTGCTTAACACGCTATTAGTTGTGTCGGTAATCTGAGATTTAATCGCTTTAATAAATAGCTGCTGTTGTGCATCCCAACGTGAAAAATCACTGCGTGCAAAACGCATAATATGTAATAGTTCGGGCTCTGTTGTTTGCTGATTTAAAATACAAGGTGCAGAAAAATCTTCGAGTAAAACCGCAACAGGCTTTTCTAAGATATTATCAAAGCTAAATGTTTGAGTCGTACTTGTTACATCAAGCACATGATCTAGTTTTTTACCATTATATTGCGGAGCAATACTTTTCCCATTCGCATCAAGTAGTTCAATAGCAAAAGGTATATGAAGTGGTTTATTGCCTGGCTGATTGTCCGGTGCTGCTTGTTCTATTGTCAATGTATACGTATTTGAACTGCTATCAAAATGTTGTATTGCATTTAAGCGCGGTGTACCCGATTGGCTATACCACAGCTTAAATTGCTCTAAATTAACACCTGATGCATCGCTCATTGCACTGACAAAGTCATCACATGTTACTGCTTGCCCATCGTGGCGCTCAAAGTAAAGTGTCATCCCTTTTTGAAAATTAGTTTCACCCAGTAACGTGTGCATCATACGGATAACTTCAGCACCTTTATCGTATACTGTTACAGTATAAAAGTTATTCATTTCAATAACTTTTTCAGGACGAATTGGATGCGCCATAGGGCCTGCATCTTCGCTAAACTGATGCGTACGCATTACTTTAACTGCATCAATTCGGTTAAGTGCACGAGAGCCTAAATCACTACTAAACTCTTGGTCTCTAAATACGGTTAACCCTTCTTTTAGCGATAACTGAAACCAATCTCTACAAGTAACTCGGTTACCTGTCCAGTTATGAAAGTACTCATGCCCTACAATGGATTCAATCGTATGGTAGTCTTTATCTGTCGCTGTTTCTTGATTAGCTAATACACATTTACTATTAAAAACGTTTAGCCCTTTATTTTCCATCGCGCCCATGTTGAAAAAATCGACGGCTACAATCATATAAATATCAAGGTCATACTCTAAATTAAAGCGTTCTTCATCCCATTGCATTGCTTTTTTAAGTGAAGCAATAGCATGAGGTGTTTTAGATAAATTACCCTTATCAACAAATAATGCTAACTCTACGTCTTTGCCGCTTTTAGTCGTGTAAGTATCTTTTAAAACATCAAAATCGCCCGCTACAAGTGCAAATAAATAGCTCGGCTTTTTAAATGGGTCTTGCCATTTCACAAAATGACGACCATCTGATGTTTCACCGCTATCTACTTGATTACCATTAGAAAGAAGTTGTAGATACTTTTTATCCGCAATAATAGTTACATCAAACGTGGCAAGTACGTCAGGGCGATCCATGTAATAGGTGATTTTTCTAAACCCCTGCGCTTCGCACTGTGTGCAATACGCACCGCCCGATAAATATAAACCTTCTAAAGAAGTATTCGTCTCAGGTGATATCTCGGTCACAATACTTAATTGGCAACTATCCGGTAGGTTATTAATTATTAGCTGCTCACCGACAATTTCATAATCCGTTATATCAACTGTATCAACAGATAAAGACAGTAAACTCAAATCAATACCATCAAGCACTAAAGGTGCTTTTTTATCACCAACTCGGGTAAGTGTTAGTAAAGAGCTTACTTTGGTTGATAAAGGCTGTAAGTCAAATGTTAGCTCTGTGTGGTCAATTAGAAAGTCAGGAGCTTTATAGTCTTTAAGATATTGTGCTTGAGGTTTACTTGATTCAGTCATAGATACTCCAAAGCAGCTCCTTTTAAGTTAAAAGGAGCTGCTTAAAATTAGGCAGATTGTTTTGGCTTAATACGTAAAATTTTAATGCCTAAGTAGGCATAAACAACCGCTAAAACAGGGTTAATTAAGTTAAAGAAAGCGTAGAGTGCATAATCAAAAGGGTTTATAAGTAAAACGCTTTGCATGTATGCGCCACACGTATTCCATGGAATTAGTGGGCTAGTAATTGTACCGCCATCTTCTAATGTACGAGATAAGTTAACAGGCTTCAAACCACGTTTTTCGTATTCATCTTTAAACATACGTCCCGGTACAACAATCGCTATATATTGGTCGGCCGCTATTACGTTAGTTCCTATACACGTAGCTATTGTCGCCGCAATTAACGAACCTGTGCTTTTAGCTATTTTAAGTATGCTTTTTACGAAAATATCCAAAAGACCTGTTTTTTCCATAATGGCACCAAACATCAGTGCAGTCATAATCAGCCATGTAGTTGTAAGCATACCGGCCATACCGCCACCGCTGAGTAACGAATCCATCTTATCATCGCCGGTACTTATGCTAAAACCATCAAAGAAAGTAGTCCAAACAAGTTTAAAGTAGCCAACTAGCTGTCCTTGAGAAACATCAATTTGGCTAGCAATTAGATCAGACTGAAACAACATAGCCCAAACAGCGCCCACAACAGCACCAATTGAGATAGCAGGAAATGCTGGCATTTTTTTAATAGCTAAAACTAAAAGTACGATTAACGGGATCAGCATTTCAAAACCAATATTAAAGTTTTGCTGTAAAATAGCCGTTATTTCATCAATGCGCCCTGCTTCGCTTGAAGCTGTTGCATTAAACCCCATGAATATAAATATAATCAGTGCAATTACAAAACTCGGTACTGTCGTCCACAGCATATGTTGAATATGCTCAAACAAATCAGCGCCAACAACTGCTGGTGCCAGATTGGTTGTTTCTGACAGCGGGCTTAGCTTATCACCAAAGTATGCACCAGATATAACTGCACCTGCGGTTACTGTTTGCTCAAGTCCAAGACCCGTAGCAACACCTAATAAAGCAACACCTATCGTAGCAGCCGTGGTCCAAGAACTACCAATACTCATTGCTACAATGCCACAAATTAAACAACTCGCTGCATAAAACCAACTTGGATTTATAACTTGTAAGCCATAATAAATTAAAGTTGGTACAGTCCCAGAAAGTAGCCAAGTACCAATTAATGCACCTACCATAAGTAAAATTAAAATAGCACCAAGTGAAAGCGTTATGCCTTCGATCATAGCTTGTTCTAATTTTTTCCATGTGTAACCGTTTTTAAGACCAATTAAAGCCGCTGCAAAAGTGGCAAATAAAAGTGCTATTTGGTTAGGACCGGATGAAGAGTTATCACCGAATAAGTATACAGCCGCGCCAAGTAAACAGATTAATACAGAGATAGGAATTAATGCATCAAAAAACGAGGCAGGTTTGATTGGTTTATCTTCCAATGGCTTCAAAATAGAGACTCCTACACACACTTGCTGTGTGTTTAATTATTATTTTTAGCACGTAAAGCGCATTAATTGAGCGTCATTAATCCAGCTCAACTTTATGTAATCGAAGATTATAACAATTTAGTAAATTTTAGGTAGTAAAAAAGGCGCCAATGCGCCTTTTTTACAGAGGTAAAACCAGTTATTACTTTTTAGCTATACGACCATAATTTATATAATCTTGAGTAATTAATGCAGCCTCTTCCAAAAATGGGTCAAGCTCTTCAATTACTTCTGGTATATCGTCTAAGTTTTCTACCGGATCTTTACCTAAACGCTTAAGACGTTCGTTAGTACGTACAAGTGCACGTGCTTCACCTTCATCTTTTTCTTTAATACGGTCTGCTTCAACTAAAGAGATAGTTTTACGGTCTTTCTCTTCGTTGTATAAGGTAATGTCATTAAATACATAACCAAATTCTGGCTCTGATTTAATTCGTACTTCGTGTTGTTTTTCAAGGTACGTAATAATAGGGGTTAAATTACCTAGTTTTTTATATTTCGCTTTAACAATGCTGTCCCAAGGAAGTGCATTATCTTGCTTACTTTCGCCCCACTGTGCAGGATCAATTGCTGATGGAAACGAAATATCAGGGATAACACCTTTATGTTGCGTACTACCACCGTTAATACGATAAAACTTAGCAATAGTATACTGTACACTACCTAACGCATTATCGTATAGGTCATAAGCACGGCCTAAGCCTTTGTGCTGCTGTACAGTACCCTTACCAAATGTTTGCTCACCAATAATTACAGCGCGACCGTAATCTTGCATTGCTGCTGCGAATATTTCAGAAGCAGATGCACTGTAACGATCAACTAACACAGTTAAAGGGCCGTCATAGTAAGTTATACCATCACGATCTTTTTGCTCTTCTATACGGTTATTTAAAGTATGAATTTGAACAACTGGGCCCTGGTCAAAAAATAAACCTGACAATTGTGTTGCTTCATATAATGAACCACCACCATTTTGGCGCAAGTCGATAATAATACCATCAACCTTTTCTTCTTTAAGCTTAGCAAGTTCTACTTTTACATCTTTCGAAAGATTATTGTAAAAGCCAGGAATTTCAATCACCCCAATTTTACTTGTTAAATCAGAATATTTTGCTTCAAATACTTCTGATTTAGCCGCTCTATCTTCAAGTCTGATTTTATCGCGAGTAATTTCTACAACTTTCGGAGCGCCGTGAGCATCAACACCTTTTAAATACTGTAGACGTACTTTAGTCCCTTTAGGACCTTTAATTAAATCAACTACGTCATCTAAACGCCAGCCAATTACATCTACAAACTCTTCGCCATCTTGAGCAACACCAATAATGCGATCATCAGCTTTAATTTGATCTGTTTTATCTGCAGGGCCTCCCGGCACTAAGCTGCGAATAACAGTGTAATCTTCATCAGGGCTTAATACGGCACCAATGCCCTCAAGCTCTAAGTCCATATCCATTTTGAATTGCTCTGCACGACGTGGCGATAAATAAGACGTATGAGCCTCAATACTGCGTGCTAGCGAATTCATAACAATTTGAAAAGCATCTTCTGAATTTGATTGTACTAAACGTTTTTCTGCATTTTTGTAGCGTTTGGTCAGCACTTCTTTAATGCCTTCCCAATCTTTACCCGTCATTTTTAAACGCAGTGCGTCGTACTTTACACGCTCACGCCAAATTTCATCAAGCTCAGCTTGTGACGCAGGCCATGCTGAATCTTCACGGTCAAAAAAGTATTCATCTTCTTTATCAAACGTCATCTCTTTTTCAAGCAGAGTAAGTGAATACTCGTAACGTTCAAAACGGCGTTTAAGACTTAAGTTAAAAATATCAAACGTAAAGTCTAATTTACCGGTAGTAATAGCGTTATCAAAGTCATCACGATATTGCTCAAATGAGGCGATATCGCTGGCTAAGAAAACGCTTTTATTAAAATCAAGGGATTCGATATAACGATCGTACACTTTACTAGAAAGCTCATCGTTAAATCGAACCGGTGTATAGTGTGAACGAGCAAATAAGCTAGCCACTCGTTTGCTAGCAGTACCATGTTGACTCTCTTGCTTGAGCTGGGGTAAATCGTCAATAGTGACGGCTTCTACAGCAGCAAATAATGAACCTGAAAACAGGGCAGCAACTAACGGAATGAGCGTAAACTTTTTACTCATACACAACTCCTTAATTTATTTACAACTTAAACAATGTATAAGCTGTCAGCTTTGGTTTTAACTTGCATACCTGTTACTAACTCAACATGAACATCATCTTTGTTCACTTCAGTTATTACTGCATTTACAAGTGCTTGGCCAAGTTTAACCTTAACCTTATTATTAACCTTGACCTCAGTTGCTGGCAAAGGTTCAATTTTTCCTGAACGCTTAGCCGGCGCTGCTTTAGCAGGTTTGTTAGCTGCAGGAGCGTTTTTATCGCCTGGTTTGCTAGCATGAGCTGGTTTTTTCTTGAAAGATTTAGAATCAGAATCTTGGCGAGGACGCTGTTGTTTTTTGCGTTTAGCCATTTTAGCGCGGCTTTCTTCCAATGCTTTTTGTGCATGGTCGATATGCTCTTGCTCAACTTTTTCACCTTGATTACCATCAAGATCAATACGAAACTCTGACTTAGTCACAGCTTCTAAATAACGCCAGTTAGACGTGTATTTTCTAAGCGCTTGACGAACTTGAGTCTTACTTACTTTTTCAGACCCTTCAATACGCTCAGCAATATCTTTAAAAATACCTACTTTAAGCGGCTTGATGCCATCTTTTTGTTTAAAACATTGTGGGAATTCTTGATATAAAAATTCCAACACTTCATTAATATCTTTTAGCTTGTTTGTGGTTTCCATTTTAGAACCTATTTTTCACATCTTTTCATCAAGGGACGAATCGACGTAGTGTGTTACCCAGTCGACCAACTCTTCGAAATCGGCTTCTATAACAGCCATATCACCTCGAAGGTGTTCCCAAATACCATTAATTGTTTCATCAATAAATTCACATTCTGAATCATCTGGAAGACGATCCCATGCAATATGAATCAAATCATTGAGCGTTTCCGCTACATGTTCTTCTTCGCCTTCCCAATCGCCGACATCTTGTACAGCAAATAGGTAGTCTTGAACATTTAGCAAATCTTTCATTACAAGCTCGCCTCTAAGCATTTTACTAATGCTTCTAGACCGGCTTTATCGTCAGCATCAAATCGACCAATACTCGGACTATCAATGTCTAGTACAGCAAATACTTTACCATGTTTCATGATAGGTACAACTACTTCAGAATTAGACGCTGCATCACAGGCTATGTGGCCTTCAAAAGCGTGAACATCTTCAATTAATTGTGTTTCTACGGTTGCCGCAGCAGTTCCGCATACACCCTTTCCTACTGGAATACGAATGCATGCAGGGTTACCTTGAAACGGACCAAGTACTAATTCAGTAGGAGAATCCATAAAGTAAAAGCCCGCCCAATTTACATCCTCTAAAGAGGTAAATAACAGCGCGCTTATGTTTGCCATATTGGCAATTACATTGGATTCACCAGCTATCAGCGATTCAGTTTGCTTAACTAATGACTGGTAAAAATCGTGCTTTTGCATACCAAACTACTTCTTATTAAACATACAGTAGCTAAAGGTACTCTTTGTCGTGAAAAATTGGAACCTTTTGGAGGTAAAAAAAAGGAAATCACACCGTTTATCAGTGCGCTTGGTTAATAATGCTGCGATTATTTTTTTGCCGTTTTACGAAGACCAAACAAAAACAGCCCTGCAGCGAATGCTGACATTACACTATTGATCAAAAATATCTCGCCAGTTGTGGCACTTAATAAGTAACTAAATATCGCTCCGCCTAGTAATCCAAGAGTTAATACCCCTGAATAATTAACTTTAGAATACTTAAACATGAGTAAATACCCAGGCACAACAAAAGCAGCCATTGTTAAGCCTACTATGTGTGCATTTGATATAGCAGTCATTAATAAGGTAAGAAATATTGATACAAACTCGCCTTCAAGCGTAAGTGAGTAATAAACACCAAGTAAACTGCCTACAATAACAGGCGATAATAACGAAAGCCCTACGCTTTTTGCTAGCTGATGTTTCATTTAAAATCCTTAATACACAAATCTAAATTCTATGTATAAAGCATGCACCAAGATCTAAAGGTTAGAAACAGAGACTATGGTCGTAATTTATGATTAAAAATAAACCTTATTGCAGTTTGAGCCTATTACTTTATTAATAGGCTCATAAGTTTGGGTTACACTTATCAAAATGCTTATAACTTAGCTATTTTATTTGATAACTCAAAGTGGCGAGATGTTACTATTTCCTCAAGCACTGCTACCCTTTTGCTCAACATCGCTGTTTGTTCCTCTAATTTTGTTATCTTGTTATTATTTAGTCCTTTAAATTTTGCGTGCGCTGCCATTATTGTAGTTTTATAGGAGAAATAACGTTTAGTAATAATAAGAATCAAAAAGGGTGAGCTAAATATAATTATTACAATAAATAATTCTAGCATGGTCGTTTCCCACTCAGTTTAAGTTAGCTTGTTGCGTGTAAAGGCCATTTTTAGTGCATTGAAATAATTTTGATAATGTAACTTCGCGCTGCTTTCCTCGTCGAATTAGCATCTCAACATACACAATACTTAACACAATGGCTGTTGCTTTAAATAAGTTACCTTGTAGATCACCTACTGCGCCACCCGACATACCAAATATTCCGTAAGCTGCATTCATAAAAATATGCATCCACATAGGAAACCAAATACGATAACCACATTCACAATATAGCCACGCAAACCATGTACCTGCTACAGTAGTGATTGCAACCGCCATCAAAGCAGAAATCGCATCATTGCCTTGATAAATATGGCCCAGACCAAATATTACTGAACTAATTAATGCCGCAGGCACAAAGCCCCATCTACAATATTTAAATAAAACACCAAACAATGCAGCCCTAAAAATTAGCTCTTCAAAAAAACCCGCATAAACTGAGCCGGTTATTATTGCTGGTATTGATAGGTTAAGTTCATCACTCAAAAATCCATAACCTATTGCCATAGGAGTACAACAAATAATTGCTGCAAGTGCATAGTTAATAAAACCAGAGGAATTGAGCCCTATAGTTTCAAAAGGCTCACTTTGTTTAAACAAAATAATAGCCGCAATAACTAACGGTCCATATAAAAAAGTATATTTAGCGGGGGTAAATAAAATGCCAGTTAGATTATCAAGTTCAGACAACCAGCTAGACCAACCTTCTCCCCAAAACTGCCTCATTACATAGTGGCAAAATACAAATATAGAAATTATTACAAATGCCTTGATAGCGTATTTCATATCTACTTTTCTCGTTAAGTTGTAAATTTCAACTTAATCTTGGCAATAGTAAAAATACAAAGCGACCTATTAGGTCTCAAATACAAGACGAGGTATAAAGCCCATGTTTTAGGGGGGATTAACATGTTTTTGGGATTAATGACAAAGCATCTTTTATTACTTTTACATAAGAACGAGACACAGGAATTTTAATATCAATTGTATGTAGCGATAATTGCAACCCTCCAGCATTACCACTGTAGTGTTGAATGTTTTGCAGGTTGACCGCATAAGAACGGTGGCATCGTAATATAATTGTATTTTCTGGAAGCTGCTTTAATAAACCGCTAAGAGATACACGTAATAGTTTACGTGAAGTTGAAGCTCCTTCTTGTATTGTTATTTCACAATAGTTGTCTGAAGATTTAATAAATAAAATATGGTGAGGAGCCGTATTAATTTCGTCGTTTTTGTTATCGCCTTTGAGAGTAATTGTCTTTAACTCAACTTCTCTCAACTGCTCTTGAGCAACGCTAACTGTACTTGGCTTAGTTAAATCTATTACATGCCTATTTACCACAAGTAAAAAAATAAGAGGAAATACACCAATACAAAAAATATACCCTACAAAAAGTAATTGATTATGCCAATGCCAAGATCCAAGTACAGCAACCACAAAATACCCATGATTGAATATCGCAGTAATTAAAATATATGTGATAGGAATAATAATTAAACGGTTTAATTTACTTAGCTTAAACTTAAGTAACACTATTTCTATGAAACCTGACAATAGCAAAGCACAAAAGGTTACTAACCCATAGCCAAAAAGCCGCAGAAACTTGTAAGACTCGGTATCGCTTGAAGTGCCAAAAGGTTGAAATACAAAAAGTACAAAAAGCGTTATAAACGAAAACATGACGGCACGATATACAACTAACTTTCTCGAATCTAGATCATCTTTGAGCCACAACATCCTATTTTGCATACCTTTAATCCACCAATATTTAAAAATAACACACATTAATATGTGCATTCCAACTCATTTAAAGTTTTTTGTGATGGTCGTTTTATTAAAAACAAAAATAGGAAGAGAACATCAACGTTTTTTAACATCAGAAGATGATGTGTGAGCAATTCTATCTGCTTTTAAGGTTTTACTAATAAGAGATAAGAGATGTAATACCAATTCGCTTAATTAAGTGATCTATTTAGAGGGCGGAAAAACGTGTTTACAGCTAGGCAATAAATTCACTATTTAGTTGTTCAAAATGAGAATTTTTTAACGCAGGGAGCGACACGTTTAGCCCCGCAAAATGATTAAGTATTATTGCGGATTGGCATAAGTGTACTGATTTTGTTCCAAACACAAAAAAGCCCGCTAAATTAGCGGGCTATTCTGTTATATGGTGGAGAGATAGGGATTTGAACCCTAGATGGGCTATAAACCCATGCCGGTTTTCAAGACCGGTGCATTCGACCACTCTGCCATCTCTCCGATACTGCTAAGTTAAAAGTAAGAGTGTACTAATAACTATTTAAATGAATGATATTTTAATTACCACACACTTATTAAATAAGTGGTGGAGAGATAGGGATTTGAACCCTAGATGGGCTATAAACCCATGCCGGTTTTCAAGACCGGTGCATTCGACCACTCTGCCATCTCTCCGCACGGCCTGCATAATAGGGAAACCCATCCCTTTTGTGAAGCTTTTTTTTAAATTAATTGTTTAAGTGCCTAAAAAACAATTGATTTGTTTAAAGTTAAAACAAAATGTTTTTAATTTAGCCATCAATATACTTTTATTTAAATATTTAACTCTATTGATCTACAAAGGTTTGCCCAAACATATAAGAGTTGGTAATCTAATTTTAGTTAAATTATCGAAACACACACGTTTCACTTAAAGGAGCTCTACAATGGCGTTTAATCAATCGTACAATACCGCGAAACCGGTAATGTCTACCATTGAAACAAACAAGGTACTTAAAAACACCTACTTTTTACTAGCTATGACACTTGCATTTAGTGCAGTTACAGCCGGTATTTCAATGGCACTACAATTACCTTACTTTATGGGAATTGTGTTTACACTCGTTTCGTTCGGTTTATTATTTGTTGTAAATAAAAAAGCAGATACAGCATCTGGTGTATTTTGGGTGTTTGCTTTCACAGGTTTAATGGGGGCAGGCTTAGGTCCATTGCTTAACCATTATGCTGCATTACCTAATGGCCCAATGCTTATTATGCAAGCCTTAGGTTCTACAGCGCTTATCTTTTTTGGTTTATCTGCTTATGCACTAAATACTAAAAAAGACTTCTCATTCATGGGTGGCTTTTTAACTGTTGGCTTAATCGTTGTGATTGTAGCAAGCATCGTTAATATTTTTATTGGCAGTTCATTGATGTTTATGGTGCTTAATGCAGCAGTTGTACTGATTATGTCTGGTTTGATTTTATTTGATACAAGCCGAATCATAAACGGTGGTGAAACTAACTACATTCGCGCAACAGTGTCTTTATACCTAAGCGTATATAACTTATTTACTTCTTTGCTTGCTCTACTTGGCGCAAGTGATGACTAATTAAATAGTTCTGTTAAAATAGCCCCTTTATTGGGGCTTTTTTATTGGAATTGTTTTGGCACGCTTTGTTCTTTCATTACATACACCACCATCCGATCACGATACCACGCAACGCATAGTTAAATTTGCGAATGCATGTTTAGCCCAAGGGCACACCATTGATGCTATTTTTTTATACCAGCAAGGTATTTATCATGCATCTACCCACTTTGATTTATCCTCAGACGAACTTCAAATTTCAGCACTTTGGCAGCAACTCGCTGATCAAAAACTAAATTTAATGCTGTGTGTTACCGCCGCGCAAAAGCGCGGGTTAGATATTAAAAACACAGGTGTATTTAAAGTCGCAGGGTTAGCTGAATTTGCAATGCTTGCAAGCGACGCAGATAAATGGGTGCAATTTAAATGATAAACGTATTAGTAATGAGTCAGTGCAGCCCATTTGACGATTTAAATATTCGTGATGCACTAGATATGACATTGATTTTTGCTGCTGTTGACCAAAATGTAAGTTGGTTGTTTAGCGGCCCCGCCGTTTTAGCTTTAAAAAAGCATCAGCAACCAAACAATATTGGCTTAAAAGACCTTTTTAAAAATATTAAAACACTCGAAATTTATGATGTTGAAAACATTTTCGTGTGTGAAAAATCATTGCTTGATTATGGTTTAAATAAACATGATTTACTCATAGAGGCAAAAGCTCTTAACTTTAGTCAACAACAAACACTAATTAAAGCGCAGCAACATGTGGTGAACCTATGAGTACGTTACATATTTTTTCAAAGCCGCTTAACTATTACTCGGCAAATCAGCTTGAGAATTTAATTTTATCAGGCGATAAGGTACTACTTGTTGGTGATGCCTGCTTTGCAAAAAAACAATTTAGGCAATTTGCAGATACACTGTTAATACTTGAACAAGACGCGCAAGTACGTGCAATAAAATTAGCAGATAACGATAAAGCAATTAGCTATGAAGACTTTGTGGCACTCACTTTATCAACTAATCAATCAATTACGTGGTAACTCATGCTTGAATTTAACAACCAACAGATTGAAACCGACAAACAAGGCTACTTGCTCGACCATACTTTATGGTCAAAGGAGCTGGCGCCTGTAATTGCTACTCAAGAAAACATCACACTTAGTGAGCAACACTGGGAAGTCATTAATTTTGTTCGTGATTTTTACATTGAATATAACACCAGCCCAGCAATTAGAATGCTTGTAAAAGCAATGGCTAAAGCACTCGGTGAAGATAAAGGAAATAGCCTTTATTTATATAAATTATTTCCTAAAGGCCCAGCCAAGCAAGCAACAAAAATTGCCGGATTACCAAAACCAGCTAGGTGCATATAATGAGAGCTAAATCAGGCAATAATCAAGCAACACAAACCAAGCCAAAAAGAAGTACTGGGCGTACTTATTCACGCAGTGCACTTAACAAAACGCCATCTGGTAAAAGAGAAATAAAGCCGCAGATAGCATCTAAAGACAGAAAAATTGTGTTATTCAACAAGCCGTTTGATGTGCTATGTCAATTTACGGATGACGCAGACAGAAAAACGCTTGCAGAGTTTATACCTATTAAAGAAGTTTACGCAGCAGGAAGGTTAGACAGAGACAGTGAGGGTTTATTGCTTTTAACAAACTGTGGGAAACTACAAAACACCTTAACTGCTCCTGATAAAAAAACGAATAAAACCTACTGGGCACAAGTTGAGGGTGAACCAACGAGTGAATCAATTAATGATTTATGTAATGGCGTAGAACTTAAAGACGGGCTTACACTCCCCGCTAACGTTAAAATAATTGATGAGCCAACAATTTGGGCGCGTAATCCCCCTGTACGCGAGCGAAAAGCAATCCCTACCACTTGGCTAAGTATTACCATTAATGAAGGTAGAAACAGACAAGTTCGTCGAATGACCGCGCATATTGGACACCCTACACTTCGCCTCATCCGCTATAGCATTGGCAACTATACGTTGGATGATATTAATTGTGGTGAATACAAAGTAATTAAGGGCGTAGTTGATGCATAAACCGCATGTCACGGTTGCAGCAATAGTAAAAAAGCAAAATGAGTTTTTACTTGTAAAAGAGCGCGATAAATTTACAAAGCAAATTTGTTACAATCAACCTGCGGGTCATTTAGAGCAAAATGAGACACTTGCACAAGCTGCAAGCAGAGAGCTACTAGAAGAAACAGGCTTAGCGCTTGCGCCTATTGGTTTTTTAGGTGTTTATAATTTGCATGCCGATAACGCAGTGCACTATTTGCGATTCTGCTTTTTATTTGAAGCACCTAATAATATAAAAGCACCAACACCAATAGATTCTGACATTATCAGCGCTAACTGGCATACATTAGAGCAAATAAAATCATTACCGCTTAGGAGCCCTTTAGTGCTCAAGTGTATTAACGACAGCCTGAATCGACCAGCGTTAAGCTTAGAGACTATTTATAATTGATTTACTCAGAGCTTAGCGCTATACAATTACGCCCTTGTTTTTTAGCATAATACAGGGCGTTATCAGCGGCTTTAACAAAGCTGACTTCATTACTATTTGTATAGTTGCTGATGGTATTAATACCCATACTTATAGATAAAAATCCGGTAAAGCTATCCTGGTGAGCAATAGCTAAGCTTTCTACAGCTTTTTGTATTTGCTCAGCTATAAACAACGCTCCTTGCCTATCCGTTTGTGGAAGTAAAACAACAAATTCTTCTCCACCATAGCGAGCCACAAAATCTTCTGGGCGACTAACCGTTGAAGCAATTTTTTGAGCCACGTCATATAAGCACGTATCGCCCGCTACATGCCCATACCGGTCATTAAATTGCTTAAAATGGTCAATATCAATAATAATCATCGATAGCATGCCTTCGCATTCTTTTGCTCGTTCAAACTCATGCGTTAGCTTTTCATCAAACCGACGCCTATTCGCAATTTTGGTTAATGCATCCAAAAAGGCCATATCCCTGAGTATATCTTCTGCTTCTAAGCGCTCTGTTGCATCATTAAAAACAGCTAAAAACTCTTCACCTATATCAATCCCTGAAATTTCCATCATCACTTGTGAGCCATCACGACAAGAAACTCGATAGTTATTTGCGGGTATGTCGTTATTGTTACTTAGTGCCTTTTCAAGTGAGTCTTGCCACAGCTCTTTTGCAAGTGCTCTGTATTGGGGATCTGGATACGCTTTTTCCCACCATGATTTAAGATTTGGCACATCTTCTACTGTATAACCAAAAACATCTACAAAACGTTGATTAACTTTCAAAATATCACCCGTCTTGGCACATACATTACATACTGGCATTGGCAAAACGGTAAATAACCTAGCGTAGTGACTTATCTCATGTTTGCGCATAGGGTTGAGTGTACTTTGAGGTAAGTAACTCATTGGCATATCATTTTTTTCTATACTAAGCTTTTCGTCCATTTCTAAAGCGAAATACCATTCAAGCCACCAGTGCTCTACATGATCAAGCACCTTTAACTCAACGTTTTTTTTAACTGTTGAACCTTTTATTAAGCTAAATAACTCATGTACATGGTTTGGCTCTTGGTAAATATGAGGGTTTTTGAGTTTTATTAACTCATAAAAAAGATGATAGGCTGATTTTTTAAACTCTGTCGTTTTGCTAGAAAGTAATTCGCTATCCACAAAATCAGGTTTTCGTGTGTAATGCTCAACTAAAGAATTTATCTTGTTTATTTGATAGGCATAATTCATATATTCATTCCATTGACTATATTTCAAGCGGCTTTAAAGTGGTTTACATTCATATACTCACCACTATTTTATTTTTATTAAGTGTATATTTACTCTAGTAGTTTTAAAAGAAAATACTATTAATAAAACTCAATAACTACATGAATTATTCTATAGTCTTAATTTATTAGTAAAGATCACTTTAATATTACTAAAGTTACAGCCTGATAATGCGTTTAAGTCTAGTTTGCTATTTGTTATACAAATAAAATAGTGACAAATTATGTCCTTTGCCGCCCTACGCTCTTTAAGCACAAACAAAATACATGCTATAATCGCGGCCTTTCCAAGTTAACAGCAATCTGTATAAGCGAAATTATTCATGAGCGAAAATAGTCACATTAAAGTCATTGTTGGCATGTCCGGCGGTGTTGATTCTTCTGTATCTGCATATTTATTACAACAACAGGGCTACCAAGTAGAAGGCCTGTTTATGAAGAACTGGGAAGAAGACGACAATGATGAATACTGTGCCGCCGCTGATGACTTAAAAGATGCACAAGCCGTGTGCGACAAATTAGGCATTGAGCTTCACACAGTAAACTTTGCTGCTGAATACTGGGATAATGTATTTGAGTACTTTTTAGCAGAGTACAAAGCGGGTCGTACGCCAAACCCAGATATAATGTGTAATAAAGAAATTAAATTTAAAGCCTTTTTAGAATTTGCGGCTCAAGCACTCGGTGCTGACTTTATTGCAACCGGACACTACGTTCGCCGTGAACTTCGCGATGACAAATACGTAATGTGTCGCGGACTTGATAACAATAAAGATCAAAGCTACTTCTTATATACCCTAAGCCATGAACATATTGGCCAAACGTTATTCCCTGTAGGCGATATCGAAAAACCAGAAGTGCGCCGCATAGCAGAAGAACAAGACCTAATCACTCACGATAAAAAAGACAGCACCGGAATTTGCTTTATCGGTGAGCGTAAATTTAAAGACTTTTTACAAAAGTTCTTACCAGCGCAACCTGGCGTTATCGAAGACACTGACGGTAATAACGTAGGCGAGCACGAAGGCTTAATGTACCACACACTTGGACAACGCAAAGGCTTGTTAATTGGTGGTATGAAGGAAGGTTCTGGCGAACCATGGTACGTAGTTGATAAAGATTTAGAACGTAACGTACTTGTTGTTGGCCAAGGCAAAGATCACCCTCGCCTATACAGTAATGGTCTTAATGCAAACCAATTACATTGGGTAGACCGCGTTGGCCCTAAAGGTACCACTCGCTGCACAGTTAAAACACGTTACCGCCAAGAAGACTTAAGCTGTACCCTACTTGTAGGTGAAGACGGCATGGCTCGTGTATTATTTGATGAACCACAAAAAGCAGTTACGCCAGGTCAATCTGCTGTATTTTATGCAGAAGATGTGTGTTTAGGTGGTGGTATTATTGACTCGGTGATTAAGTAATGAATGAACACCAAGTCATGGCGCTTGCCGCCATGTGCCAGGTTGCTAAGCAAGTTCAAAAAATTGCCCAGTACGGCAGTAATAATGAGCACGACTTAGAAGTATTACTTTCAAGCATTATTCAAACATCACCGGCATCGCCAGAAGATGTTTACCAAGGTACTGACAACTTACGTGATGGCTATAAAACATTAATGGCGCAGCTAACTGCTGGCGCTCAAAAAGATGTTGAAATAGTAAAATACGTAGGTGGTTTGATGCAGCTTGAGCGAGCACTAAGTGCAAACGACAAAAACTTAAACGAATTAGGCAAACGAATTGATGATATTCATCGTCGTTTAGATCATTTTGCTATTACCGACGAGAGCGTTGTTGCCGGTTTAGCAGATATATACTCGTCGGTGCTGAGCCCCCTTGGGCACCGAATACAGGTTTATGGTAAACCCGAGTTATTAAAACAGCAGCCCACTCAAAATAAAATCCGTGCGTTATTATTAGCCGGCATTAGAAGTGCAGTATTATGGCGACAAATGGGCGGTAAACGCCGTCACTTTTTCTTTGCAAAAAGAAAAATACTCGCCATTGCTAAAACAAAAATTTAACTATCGTTCAAACTAAAATTTAGGAGTTATTATGGAGCTTTCAGCGTTAACGGCTATCTCTCCAGTGGATGGTCGCTACGGCAGCAAAACCACTGAACTACGCAGTATTTTCAGCGAATTTGGCTTAATTAAATACCGCGTAATTGTTGAAGTGCGTTGGTTGCAAGCGTTAGCTGCAGCAAGCGATATAAAAGAAGTACCTGCATTTAGCGAAGAAGCTAATGCACTTCTAAACGCCATTGTAGATAACTTCAGCGAAGCTGATGCACAGCGCGTTAAAGATATTGAACGCACTACAAACCACGATGTTAAAGCGGTTGAATACTTATTAAAAGAAAAAGTAGCCGATAACAGTGAGCTTCATGCAATCAATGAATTTATTCACTTCGCTTGTACTTCAGAAGATATTAACAATCTATCTCATGGTTTAATGCTTAGCGAAGCACGTAACAAGGTTTTGCTTCCTTATTGCGATGAGCTTTTAAGCGCAATTAAAGAAAAAGCGATTGAGTACAAAGCAATCCCAATGATGACTCGTACTCACGGGCAACCAGCTACACCATCAACGATGGGTAAAGAGTTTGCTAACGTATACATGCGTTTAAAGCGTCAACGAGACCAAATTGCTCAAGTAGAAATGCTAGGTAAAGTTAACGGTGCTGTTGGTAACTACAACGCTCACCTTAGTGCATACCCAGATTACGACTGGCATACTCACGCAGATAAATTTGTATCAAGCTTAGGTTTAACACTTAACCCATTTACTACACAAATTGAACCGCATGACTATATTGCAGAGTTGTTTGACGCAATTGCACGTTTTAATACTATTTTGCTCGATTTTGACCGTGACATGTGGGGTTACATCGCACTTAATCACTTTAAGCAAAAAACAATTGCGGGCGAAATTGGCTCATCTACAATGCCGCATAAAGTTAACCCAATTGATTTTGAAAACTCAGAAGGTAACTTAGGTTTAGCAAACGCTATTTTTGCTCATCTTGCACAAAAATTACCAGTTTCTCGCTGGCAGCGTGACCTTACCGATTCAACGGTATTACGTAACTTAGGTGTAGGTATGGGTTATGCGATCATTGCATACCAATCAACACTTAAAGGTGTAAGCAAGCTTGAAGTAAACGAGCAACGTTTAGCTGACGAGCTTGATCAAAACTGGGAATTGCTAGCCGAGCCGATTCAAACAGTTATGCGTAAATATGGTATTGAAAAGCCATACGAAAAACTTAAAGATTTAACACGCGGCAAACGTGTAAATCAAGAAATAATGGCTGACTTTATCGATGGTCTTGACCTTCCAGAGCACGCTAAAGTAGAAATGAAAAAACTAACACCTGCTAATTACATTGGTCGTGCTGTTGAGTTTATTGATGATTTAGTTTAAAAACTAAATTGCTCTTTTAAAAAGCGAAAGGATCATCCTTTCGCTTTTTTTGTTTTAACCCCATTGCACTAACTAGTAGGCATAATGTATGTATCATTTAAAAATAAATAATTTGTCTGAGCAAGAGTTTTTAAGCCATTTTTGGCAAAAAAAGCCGCTTTTAATCAAACAAGGTTTTGCTGATTTTCAAGACCCACTTGATGCTAATGAACTTGCCGGTCTCGCAATGGAAGAAAGCATAGAGTCACGTATTATCACCAATCATAAAAATGATTGGCAAACGCACCAAGGTCCATTTGAAGACTTTGAAAAGTTAACAGACGAAAATGCCACCTTATTAGTGCAAGCTGTTGATCATTGGCATCCTGAAGCTGCACAACTACTAGAACCATTTAGGTTTATTCCAAACTGGCGCATAGATGATTTAATGATTAGCTATTCAACGCCTAATGGTGGTGTTGGCCCACATTTAGACCAATATGACGTATTTATTATTCAAGGCGAAGGTAAACGTCATTGGCGCGTAGGCCTGCCCGATCCAACACTTAAGCAGTTTGCTCAAAACAAAAAATTACTGCAAGTAGAAGCATTTGAAGCCGTAATCGATTGCATATTAGAGCCTGGCGATATTTTATATATTCCACCAGGGTGCCCTCACGAAGGTTACGCTGTAGAAAATGCACTAAATTATTCAGTTGGTTTTAGAGCGCCAAACCAACAAGATTTATTGTCGAGCTTTGCCGATCATATTATTGATACCGAGAGCGGCCAAAAACGTTATACCGATCACAACATCACATTAAGAAAATCAAAGGGTGAACTTACAAACCTTGAAGTTGATAAAGTTAAAACATTGATGGCGGCACTTTTAGAAAATGACGATTTATTTAAACAATGGCTAGGCTCAACGCTTAGTCAGCCCAAACATGAAATGGATTTAGCGCCAGTAGAGCCTCCATTTACGTCAGAGCAAATAAGCGATGATTTAAGTAATGAAGAAGCTGTGTTTGAACGCTTAGGTGGCACACGCGCTATTTATCAGCAACTCGATACAGAAGTTTTACTAAGTGTAAATGGCGAAAATTACGCTATGCCGTTAACCGACTTAGCGGCGGTTAAACTACTTACCGATAATACTGAGTTTGAAAGTTCAGCATTAAATTTAACAAAGCCAAGTTTAGTTTTTACTCAAACTTTTACTACACTTGTTAATGAGGGGATCTGGTTTAATATAAACCACGAGTAATAATACCAATTATATTAATAATGATGAGCATTTTACAGCGTAAGATATTATGTATACAGGTCAGTTAAAATTTTTAATTTTCATCTAATATTGGCTTAAATAATTTTGCTGTGATTGCTTACTCATTCTAATTTGGTATCAATAGGAGTTTGCAATGGGCTATCTGGTTGATAAGGTTGAATGGGATATAAAAAAAGATATGCTACAAAAAATTCGAGAGCGGGTTTTTGTTTACGAGTTACATATCCCCAAGCATATCGAATTTGATAGCCTAGATAAAATTGCATTACATGTACTTGTTACAGACGATGCAAACTGCCCAATAGCAACAGGTAGATTATGTAAAGATGGCTTAATCGGCAGAATAGCTGTATTACCTGAGCACCGTAATCGCAAAGTATATAAATCGCTTCTCAACTTTATTGTAGAATTAGCGTCAAACCAAGGTATTGAAGAAGTAAGCATTAATTGTATTTTAAATGAAGTAGAGCGTTTTAAGCGCAATGGCTTTATTCAGCAAGGGAATGTATTTATGGAGGCGGGAATTCCTAGGCAACGTATGCAATGCCCTGTTTCGGCGTTTAATACTACTCCCTTCACACTTGTCCATTAGATAAAGAAAAGGGCGATAAATAAGCTATCACCCTCTCTTTTTTACTTAACCCAAACCGTCGTTACTTTGCCTCATTTGCCCACAGCGGCTCATTATCATACATTTCGTACAAGCCATGTGCTCTATTGATAAGTAAGTTAGCAAAGTCTACCTGTGTTTTATCACGCGCGCCTGTACTCATAATCTGATCCGCTTTTAATTGCCACTGCAAAGAAAAGTAACGCATTGCATCACGAGCATCTGTAGCTGCACTTACTTCAGCATGATCTGTAGGTAACCGCCCTGTTACTACCCAATATGTTTTACCGTTCTGTGCTTTAAATTTCCACATTGCACAAAGTGGTGCTAAAAATCGACTGTCTTTATCAACTACTGATTTTGGCATAATGCCCTTTTCGGCTAAATGCTTTTGCGCTGTTTGAAAACATTCGCGTTGCCACTGCATTCTTTGCTCATCAGTTATAACTTGTTCTTTTGCTGTTAACGGCTTTTTTTCTTGTTGCTGCATTTTTATTAACCTTTTACTTCTTTTTTAACACTCTAAGGGCTTAGTAAATAAGGTGCAAGTATAAAACGGTCATTTGCACCTTAAAGCGCTCTGTTTGCTGTGTTTTTAGCCAAACTATTATTTTATATTGTGATCAAACGAACCCACATCACCCGGAAATACTACTGGCGACTCAACACCGTCTTTACTGACAGAGGCTACACCAAAGTAATAATTATCAATCACTACGTTTTTAAGTGTGTACTGTGAAACCTTACCAACGTATTTACTAAACTGCCATTGCGGCTCGCTCGTGTAACGCCAATAAATTTTATAGCCAGCAATATTTTCATCACTGCTTTGTTGCCATGAAAACGACGTATCAGCTGTAACAGCTCCCTTTATTTTAACTTCTTTTGGTGGTGCGGGCGCCCACGCCATAGATGCCATCGTTACCGCATTAAGTGAAGTTAACTTAGCTGTATAATCAAAATCAACGCCTTCAATAGTATCGCCATACTCAACGCCATTTTCAGTGCGTAAATCTTGATGCTGACGATCGTAGTGCTCGTTAGTTTCCATAATACGCACTGCTGCAAAACCTGCATCATTAAATGGACGATGATGCCCACCACGGCCAAATCTATCTAATCGATATACAAGCATCGTATCTAAATTAGGAATGTATCTGTCGGCAACGGTATCAATATAACGTGCTAAATTGCGGCTCGCCGAGTCAACTTCACCACCTGTAAAGCGGCGAGTATTAGCTTGCGCCTTGGTTTCTACAACACGGGTGCCTTCAGAGAATATACGTGCAGTGGTGTTATCGGTTACACCATTAATTCCGGTAATGTTACCAATCATATCGTTATTTAAAACACCATGAACTTGCCAGTTAAGCTTTTGCGCATAAGCCGTTAATATTTTTCCGCCAAACAAACCCTGCTCTTCGCCCGAAAGCGCCGCGTAAACTACCGAACCATTAAATTTGTATTTACTTAAAACACGAGCAGCTTCAATTACTCCCGCCACACCTGATGCGTTATCATTTGCCCCAGGTGAATCACTCGTAAAGTCCATAACATCACTTACACGAGAATCTATATCACCCGACATAATCACCATGCGATTAGGCTCACTTGACCCTCGTTGAATAGCCACAATGTTAACCACTTCAACAGGATTAGGAATGCGTTTTTCGCCCGATATAGTGTCCTTTACTTCAATGATTTCCAAACAACCGCCACACTGCGCGGATATTTTTTCAAATTCATTTTTTATCCAGCGCCTAGCCGCACCAATGCCTCGAGTATCCGATTTAGTTTCTGAAAGCGTATGGCGGGTACCGAAATCCACCAGCGTTTGAATGTCACTACCAATACGTTCGGCTGATACTTGAGCTGCTATGTCATGTAATTTTTGCTGTTCTGTGTATTGAAGTTGTGTTTTCCCATGTGCTGATAGTGCAAGTGTGCAGGCACCTGCAATTGCAGTAAATTTAAGTAACGTTGTTGTGATTTTCAAAGGTGTTTTAAGCATCTATTAGCTCCTAATTATTATAGTGTAACCATTACTTAACTAAGGTTTTATGGCAATACATTTGAGGTAGATGCAGAAAGGAGCACGCTAAAGCGCATTTACAAGAGGTTATTAGGATAGTAAGAAGCCCACTACCTTTTATAGGTACTGGGCCAAAATTTATTATGCATACTTTTAATAAGTGGTTTTAATATCAAATTCTTTCAAAAAGGCCTCATGTACTCCTAAGCTTGCAAGCACACCAGCAGAAAACATAAATATTAATACAAATGCTAAACAGATCAAAAACTCCGAACTATTTTCAGGATTAATATAGTAGTTAAGTAAAAAACCACTCAACACACCTATAAAAGCTATTTTGCTAAATAAAAAGTAACTCGGGATCTCAAATGCCCAAACTGAGGTATTGTTTACAAACTGCCTATATCCATACGTCATAAAAGCCAACATACCAACAATACTAATTGCAAAAGTAGACACTGTGGTTAATACGCTCATATTTTTATAAATAAGCACATACCCTAATCGTAAAGAATAGATAAATACCGCAAACCACGCTAAAACAGCAGGCCCTAGAATCAATCCCATTTCCAATCCTTGAATAACGTCTAAGTAATTAATTGCTAATACAATATTATATTTAGAGGTTAAATTACAAACCTTGTTACACAATAATCTATAAAAAAATGCGATTTTCGTGGCACACTGTAATTGTGTATACATTAATAGTTTAAGTTATGCGTCAACTAAAAGAAGATACAATTAAAAGTAACCTTATTGAGTCGCAGCAAAGCGCGTACGGCCCCGTATGCGTGTATCAAAATAAAGAATATCGGTGGTTAACGCTTGCACAAAAAACCAATGAAGACATAACAATTCAAGGCGTTATGAACCTTACGCACCCAGAGCAAGTAATAGTACCTGTAAACCAATGTATGATGTTATTTTTACTTAAACCGGTAGATACACCAAATATATTAAATTTAGGTTTAGGCACTGCAGGGTTTGAGCGAATTATGTATCACTTGCAAAGTAGTACGCCTTACATAAACACCATCAATACATTTAACACGGTAGAAATAAACCCAAACATTGCCTTAATTGCTGCACAGCACTTTAAGTTACCAATTAAGCACAGCAGCTATTTACAATGCGCCGAACAATATATTACCCAATGCCCTGATCACTTTAACGTAATCACTATCGATATTTTTAGTGGTGAATATCATCAGCCTTTTTTAACCAGCGATAGCTTTTGGCAAAATATAAATCGCTGCAGTGAGCAAAATACGCAAGTAATCATTAATTTAAACCCACAAACTGGCCAAGAGCTGCAAATGCTTTTAGTACTTTTAAGGCAACATTTTAAGTGCTTAGCGATAATAGAGTTTAACGAATACAAAAATATAGTGATCATACTAAGCCAGCAAACATTAATGCATATAAACGTTGATGAAATACAAAACTCACCGGTGTTTATAAACTTTGCGCCAGACCTTTATAAAAGTATTAACAGCATTTACCACATTGAATGAAACGCTTTACCGCCCAGGTTCATGTTTTTCATAGCACGGTAAGCTTGTTTCTAACTTCTCCCAGTTAGCTTTAGACGTAACAAAATTATGCGATAAAACCTGCTCAGTAATATCGCTATCAAATATTCCTAAACGAATTCGTATTCTGCTTTTGTCATCACTGTTGCTACTGTAAACAGGCGAGCCACAACATCTACAAAAATAACGTGTGCGCCCTGCTTTAAAACTATATTCACTGAGTCGTTCTTGACCTTTTGTTATTGTAAAGTCACTTGTATTTACAAAGCCATTGGTTGCAAATGCAGTCCCGCTGTTTTTTCTACACAGTGAACAATGACAATGAATAATGCTGGTTATACTGCCCGACACTTCAACGTTTACTTCACCACACAAACACGAACCCGTATACATATAACATCCTAACTATTAAATTATTTTTATACTCAGTTAAAATTTGCTGAGTTGATTTTATAAATACAATAACAACATTATATTTCTCAAGCTCTATTAAACCATAACTTTTGTTTTAGTGATTGACATAAAAACATTAAATTGGTTACATAACCTTTACTTTAAAGTTATAGCCAAAACAATAATTGGTTAACCAAAAACATCTAAACTTACTGAGACCCAATTATGCATTTTAAACACATGTCACTTTTATGTTTGTTAAGCGCGTTAGCGTCGTGTTCAACCATTCAAAAAAATACATCGAGCGATTGGCTACTTATTGATAATTTTGAAAACTCTCTTAGCGACTGGCAAAGTGTCGATACCCAAAATGAAACTAAGCCACAGGTCAAAAACCCTCAAATCACGGTTATACAACCAGAACAAACAAACTCATCAATAAATCATTATTTACTAAAAAAGCCTGCACGCGATGGCATTGTTGGAAATCGTAAAGCGCTTTCTTATACAAAACTTCCACAAGCGGTTGAAGTTGGCGCCACCTACACATTTTATATGCGTATAAACGTGGCTGCGTTTCCTAATAACCATGCTTTTGGATTGAGTAACCTTTCTCCAGCGCTAATAAATAAACATGCGTACGATGCGTTTGAGCCAACACTTCGCGTAACCGATAAAACAGAATCAAACGGGTTTGTAAACGATGGCGCTTTAATGGTTAAAACCGACAGCGGATATAGCAACATTCAAAACTACACTACAAAACAGTCAGCTAAACCTCTGCAAACAAATACTTGGTACGACGTATGGTACGTTGTTAATAACGCAGCAGCCTCAGAGCAAGGTCAGCAATATGATGTTTACGTAAAAGGTGGTGAGTTTAACAGTCAAACGCTGGTATATAAAAATGCACAATTTAGAATGAAGCGCGAACAACCTCTTATATACTTTTTAGCAAACTGTAATACAGGCCCAATTAAAAAGCCTTACGGAAATGGTGGTCTCAGATATGACGATTTATACATGAGCGAAGGAATAAACCTAAGTAACCCAACGCAATAAATAAGAATAATACTCATAATTAGTGCCCTACAAACCTGCATTTAAAAATACTTAAATGGTATGATACTCGTCATTATTTGCCATTTAAGTTTTTAAAATGTATCGATTATTTGAAAAAATGACAAAAGCATTTCCTGAGGACCAACCCACTCAGCCGCCTTCTACTTTATTTGCTTTTTGTCGCCACTACACCAAAGGAATGGAACTGTCGTTGCTGCTTATGTCAATCAGTGCCGCCATGCTCGCTATTTTAGAGGTTTCTTTATTTAGCTACATGGGCCAACTTGTTGATTGGTTAACCGCCTACACGCCCGAAACTTTATTTATAGAGCAAAAGTCTGAACTTATTAAAATGGCTGTCATGCTGTTATTAGTATTGCCCATTGTTGTCTTTTTCCATTCTGCTATTTTGCACCAAGCATTGCTTGGCAATTATCCTATGTCAATTCGTTGGTTAGCACATCGTTATTTACTGCGCCAAAGTGTTAGCTTTTATCAAAATGAATTTGCAGGAAGAATAGCCACTAAAGTACTGCAAACTTCTTTAGCCGTTCGCGAAACAGTGACCAAACTACTCGATGTATTAATGTATATCGTGGTTTATTTTGGCTCAATGGTATTTTTAGTTGCCGAAGCTGATTGGCGCTTAATGATCCCTTTATTAGTTTGGTTGGTTTTATACATTTGCGTGCAACTTTACTTTGTACCGCGCCTTAAAAAAATTGCCAGCTCACAAGCCGATGCGCGCTCAGAAATGACTGGTCGTATTGTTGATAGTTACACTAACATTTCAACTATTAAATTGTTTTCGTATACCCAGCGTGAAGAGCAATACGCAAAACAAAGCATGGATGTATTTTTACAGCCTGTGTACAAGCAAATGCGCTTAGTAACCAGCTTAAACTTTGTTATTCAAAGCTTAAATTACATATTAGTATTTTCGGTTGCCGCTGTATCACTTTATTTATGGTCGCTTAGCGTAATTAGCGCCGGAGCTATTGCTGTTGCTGTTAGCTTAGCGCTTAGATTAAACGGTATGGCGCAGTGGATCATGTGGGAAATAAGCAGCTTGTTCGAAAACATTGGCACCGTAGCCGATGGTATGAAAACACTGTCGAACCCTATCGAAGTTGCCGATAAACCAAATGCTGATACGCTTAACGTAAGCCAAGGTGCTATTGAGTTTAACAACGTACACTTTAACTACGGCAAAGCTGCAAAAGAGACTAATCGCAGCCCTGTAATGAACGGTTTAAACTTAAATATTAAACCTGGCGAAAAAATTGGTTTAGTCGGTCGCTCTGGCGCGGGTAAATCAACACTTGTTAACTTATTACTGCGCTTTTACGATACCGACTCTGGAACAATAAAAATTGATGGGCAAAACATCACAGACGTTAGCCAAGAAAGCCTACGCCGCTACATAGCAATGGTAACGCAAGATACCTCCTTGCTTCATCGCTCAGTAAAAGACAATATTTTGTACGGTCGCCCCGATGCAACCCACGATGAGATGATCAACGCGACCAAACAAGCTAAGGCGCTTGAGTTTATAAACGACTTGGTCGACAGCAAAGGCAATAAAGGCTTTGATGCACAAGTGGGCGAACGCGGTGTTACGCTTTCAGGCGGTCAACGCCAACGTATTGCTATTGCACGTGTACTACTTAAAAATGCACCCATACTTATACTCGACGAAGCCACCAGCGCACTCGACTCAGAAGTAGAAGCCGCAATTCAGGCAAGTCTTGATGATTTAATGACAGGTAAAACAGTTATTGCCATAGCGCACAGGCTATCAACCATTGCACAAATGGATAGATTAATTGTACTTGATGACGGCGGCGTAGTTGAGCAAGGCACTCATGAACAATTAATCGCTAAGGGTGGAATATACGCAGCCCTATGGACACACCAAACAGGCGGGTTTATAGGCGTCGATTAGCCATTAATATTACATTACGGTAGAGGTAGTTTTATTCTGCTTCTACTTTAAACAAAAAAGCGAAGATGCCTTAAAGGCTCTTCGCTTTTTTTATCGTTATAAATAAATTTTATAACTTTTTTATAAATTAAGAGATTAGCCTTAACCCTATCATTATCAGCATAACCACATTAGCAAGTACGCCGATTAAAAAAAAGTAACTACGTGGGCTTGGGTTTTTCTCCGTTGCTATAGCGTAGTACAGCGCCATGTGAATTAAACGCGCAATTAAATACACCCAAATACACATTGCAAAAATCGGGCTTTGATAATTAATTACAAACGCAAATAACACCGTACCTATAAATAATGCACTGTTTTCAAGCGTATTATGAAACGTACGATGTGCTCTAAATATAAAGCTGTCGTGCGATAAATCCTCGTCAATTTTACCTGGTACAGCATTTGGTTCTTTAGCTTTGCTAAAAGTAGCCACAGCCCACTGTACAAGCAACATAATTAAATAGAGGTAAAATGCCAAATAGGCCGAAAGTGCAACTTCAGTCATTATTAAATCCCTTGTTTTGTTTTTAACTTAGTATTGATTGCAATTTTGAAGCCTAAGCTAACATACTGATATTAAAAGGGTTAATCTAATAGACCTAATTACATATGTAAGTAACACACAGCATTGTATAAAATTTACTTGTTATAATTTTAAAAAATAACATCAAAACTAAACTGTATACTGCTGGATTTACTCCGATCTATAAAGTTTAAACTCTTCAAGCGAAGCATCCCATAACGCTACCTGATTACGCCCCAAGGACTTAGCCTCATAAAGAGCTAAATCAGCCTGTTCAATCAACTCAGAAGGTGTTCTGGCTTTAAATTTAATAGACGTAACCCCAAAGCTACACGTAACAGGAATATCTTCAAATGTCGCTTTTTCAACTTTAATACGAATAGCCTCAGCTATACGTATTGCTTGCTCTTGAGTTGTGTTGGGCAAAATAATACAAAATTCTTCGCCACCAAAACGGGCCACGCTATCACTTTTACGTATATTAGCTTGTAAAAGTTCGGCTACGCCACAAAGTACTGTGTCACCAATGCTATGCCCATAGGTGTCGTTAACGCTTTTAAAATGATCAATATCGACCATTAAAATACAGTACTCTTCAATCTGAGGTAAATCCATAAAGTCGCGATTCATAACCTCAAATAAAATACGACGGTTATAACAATTGGTCAAAGGGTCTCTTGCTGCCAAATAGTCTAACTCTTCATTACGTTTTTTAGAGGCAATAAAACTTCTATAAACCAGTAATACAATAGCTAAACAAGCGGCTAATAAAAATGCTAGCGCAATACTGGCGTATTTATTCTTTGAAAGCTCTAGCTCTGATATAACTCTAGCTTGGGCGGCGATTTCAATTTGATTATTTTTCTTTTCAAGCTCAAGCTTATGGCGTTTTTCTTTTTCTCTTAACGTCTCAAGCTCTATTTCCATTTTGTGCGAATGTAAATGTGCTTTTTCAAGCGCCAATTTATCTTCATTTCTTTCATTTTGAATGATATCGGTTAGGGCTATTTCTTCTTCTGCATAACGAAGTGACTCTTCTATACGACCACGCAATTTTTCTGCTATTCGAATTTCACGATAGGCATATAGCATATGTAATTTATCATCTATTTCGGTTGATAAAGCGAGTGACCTTTTCAGTAAAGAAATCGCCTCATTTGTATCAATACCAATTAAAATGCCCGCAAGCGCAGTAAGCGACTTTATCTCATAAAGTTTACCACCTGTTTCTCTGGCAAACGACAATGACTCTTTGTAATACTCTATAGCCTTGTTGTTATTTCCTTGGGCACGATAAATATTACCAATAATACGTGCTGTTGTAGAAATGTACGATGTAAGGTTTTTGTTTTTATAAGTGATATAAGCTTTTTTAGCATATTGCATTGCTGATGCTAAGTCGCCAGATTCGAGGTTAATAACAGCCATTTCTCTTAAAGCTGAAGCGAGCGTTTTTTCCTCGACCATACCTTTTGGCAAATCGATAGTTATTTGATAGAAAAATTCGGCCTGATCAAACTGCCTTAATCGTGTATATACCAGTCCCATTTGATTTGATGTTTTAGCAATCCCAAGCATGTTATTTACTTTTTTATAATATAAATATGCCTCATTTATATGTTCAAGTGATTTTTCATAAAGGTTAATATGACGATAAATAATACCCGCCCCTAGTAATGCCTTAGCAAAGCCAACAGGGTCGTCAATGTCTTTATGTATTTCTAATGCGCGAGTGGAGTAATCAAGGGCTAAAACTAAGTTATCTAAATAACGGTGTGCTTCTGCTAGTGTATTTAAAGTACGCGCCATTAGCTTTAAATCACCTAAATTAGAATATACCTCTAAAGCTTTTGTATAAAAGTGAGCCGTTTGCTCTCTATTTTTGAGGCGTTTATACGACTGAGCTAATTTTTTATACGTTTCACCTAACTGTCTTTGTATTAATTCGTCTTCGTCAACAAGGTATTTTAAAGCAGATGTATATTGCGCGTTCGCGTTATTGTACTTTTTTTGTTCATAAAACGAATCCCCCTTAGTAAGGAGCACTTGCGCTATAAAAAAGTCATCGCCATATACAAGGGTTGTTGGTAATAAAGTTTCAATGCGGATAGTAAGTTCGTCATAACGTTTTTCTTCTAATAATATATTTATATAATTAATAGATGCCTTTATTTGGTTTCGTGAATCATTTAATTTGCTGTAGTAAACAGAGGATTGTAAAAAGTGCTCGAGTGATTCATTAATATTGTTATTTTTTTTATTCGCCCTACCTAGCAAGTTATGTAGCTTTGCGCTGAGTAACGTGTCATCAGCACTTTGCGCTTGTGACAACAACGACTTACTTAGTTCAATACTTGTTATAACGTCAGTATCTATAAGTAATTCAGCTCTTTTTAGCAGCCCTGCATTAGATTCATTAGTTAAATTGTATGAGGTGGTTTCTTGTGCGTAAGCGCTGTTTAAGCTAACAAACAAAGCAAAAAGCAAAGCTTTCACTAAAAATGTAAAATTATAAATTCGCTTTACAATGAAACTATGTATTTGCGAAGGTAAATCCATATTTCGCTTATGATTCAAGTAGGTATAAAATTCCATATTTACCATTTTAGTAATTTATTATTAATACAATTCAAAAGGCTGATGATAAAATATACAAACCGGCGCAATACATCAAGTATTGCTGCTATATGAATACTTTTAATTTATAATTTTAGCATAATTATGCATAGAGCAAGCCTAGCTTCTTAGTTTTAGTGTAACTAACACAATACCATGATCGGTACTTAAATCATCACGCTCAAATTCGGGGTTAATTAAGTGACGATCATAAGTATTATACTCAATCACCTCAAAAAAACTGCCAAGGTAGCTGGCATCAAACTCACAAGATAATAAAATATAATCAAGCACGGAGCTGCTCGCGCCATAATAATGTGTTGGTGCTCTTAAGGGCATAAGCTTAGTTGCATTAACATTTTTTGCTTCGTTTTCATCAGCTAAATCAAAAATGCTATTGCTTTCACTATCGCTTATTTCATCGCTAGTCATTGCCTCACCATTAGACAGTTCATCTTCGCTTAGCTGCGACTTAACAAACAAATCCCATGAATCATTTAAACAATATTTAGCGAGGTAGGTTTTAGCATCAAATGTAGGCGCAAAGCGTAGCGTACTTGTCAGTAAATGGCTTAATACGCCATCCGCTAGTTCATTATTAAAGTCCCCCATTAATAGCATGGGTTGTTGCGTAGCTTCGCGACGGGCAATCATTTGTATCATTAGTAATGTAGCTTCACTGCCACGCTGAATAGTTGAGCCCCACCCACCCGCTACATTCGCTTTTAAAATTTCAATTATGTTTTGCTCGGGTGTAAGCTCTTTATTATGCTCATCGACATTAATCATTGGGCGCTTAGATTTAAAATGCACCACGTAACAATCAGTATTGCCTATATGCGGCAGCGTTATAGTTGCTCTTAGTACTTTACGACTAAAAGTAAACTCACTATTAAGGCCAAGCGCATTTGCAAGCTCACTATCGTGCTCAACCGCTGCTACTTCAACTATGGGGTATTTAGAGGCGATTGCCACTACAGGGCGTTTATAAATAAAGTCATCAATCACCTCTGGCGTATCAACTACAGCAAAGTAATTATAACCTTGCTCGCCTACTAGCTCTTTTAATGAGTCAATGCTAAACACTTCCTGAAAACCAATCACATCAGGGGCATGCTGCGTTAAGTAATCAACAATCCAACGCTGCTTTTTAGCCCACTGCTGCACAGTATAAATTTTCTCAAACTCATAGTATGCATTGGGCGGCTCAAGATAGTTAAACAGGTTAAATGTGGCTATTTTTAGTTGGGTGTTAATAATTCCAGATTCATCACTTTTTAAATCTGTATCTAACTGTTTAAGATCTTGATTGCTGATGGGGTTCGCCTAAGTAAAGTTGAAAGTGTTGCTGGCTTATAAACTATCATTTTATTACATGTTTACGTAATAAATCAGCCAGCTTAATTGTAATTTTATACACTCTTTTACTTTATACCAATCCGAAATAATACTTAATCATTTTGCGGGGCTAAACGTGTCGCTACCTGTGTTAAAAAATTCTCATTTACGACTGCATGGATGCAGAAGGTAGAGCAATGCAGGAGCAATTGCCGAGAACAACTAAATAGCGAATTTTTTGCCTAGCAATCAACACGTTTTTCCAGCCTCAAAATAGATCACTTAATTAAGCGAATTGGTATTAGTCTTTATTATATCCCTCAATAAATAGCATTAACGTGCTTAACCATATAAAATTCGCGGCAATTAAATATGAGCGAAGCGACATTGTAATGAGTAGAAAGATTGAACTATTAGCCCCAGGCGGTGATGTTAACGCGGTAAAAGCCGCCATTGTAGCCGGTGCTAATGCGGTTTATTGTGGGTTAGATACCTTTAATGCACGTAACCGAGCGTCTAATCTTTCGTTTGATGAGCTTAACGGCGCACTTCGCCTAGCCCATGAATACGGCTGTGAAATATTTTTAACGCTAAATGTAGTTATATTAGAGCACGAAATGGGCGCGCTATTTAAGCTACTTAACCAACTCGTAAATACCACGCTCGATGGCATTATTGTGCAAGATTTAGGGTTATTCAATATAGTTAAAAAGCACTTTCCTACTTTGCATATTCACGCATCAACTCAGTTAACCACCCATAACGAATCACAGGTTGAGTTTTTAGCGCGCATTGGCGCTACACGTGTAAATTTATCGCGCGAGCTTAACCTAACTGAAATTAAAATATTGACCGACGTAGCGCACAAATGTGATGTATTAACCGAGGTGTTTGTACATGGTGCATTGTGTATTGCGTTTTCGGGGCAATGTTATTCAAGCTCAGTAAGTGTGGGTAACTCAGGTAACCGTGGTCGTTGCTCACAAGCATGTCGTGATGAATACGAGCCAACGGCTATGGGTAACAAACATCCGTTAAATTTAAAAGACAATTCAGCCTATTTTGATTTACCAGAGCTGGTAGCCGCAGGTGTTGACTCGTTAAAAGTAGAAGGTCGCATTAAAGGTGCTAACTACGTTCATACCGTTATTGATAGCTGGCGCAAACAAATAGATACCTTTGTACAAACAGGTAACTTAATTGAAGACGATTCAAGCTTATACAAAGTATTTAACCGTAATTTTACTAATAAGTTTTTGCAAGGTGACATGACAAAAAACATGTTTACCGACAACCCGCGCGACCATAGCTTTGATCACGCTAACGAAAAGAGTAACGCGATTTCGGTTGTGCAAATTTACGATGCACAACAAGAGCTCGCCGCAGAAAAAAATGACATTGATACGTTAGTTAAAAAGAAAATTGAGTTTTTAGATATTTCAAAGCGAGAACTACGCTTTGAGTTTAGCGGCCAATTAAACCAGCCATTTACAGTAACACTGACAATAAACGATAAACACAACAACACCCTAGCAGAGCAAAGCGCTCTGCAACCTCTACGCTTTGAAGTTCAATCGCAAATGCCTATGCAAACCGCCGATAAATCGATTGTGGACATTGCAGCTATTGATAAACGCTTTAAAACCTTTAGTAATGCCAATTTTGAAATTAAAAATATGGATTACTCAAACTTAGGCAACAACTTGAGCATTCCGTTTAAAGAGCTTGCCCGTATTAAAAAGCAAGTCGCGTTTTTATTAAACGAAGGCAAAGACGTACTTGCCCCTGTTGAACTGCCAAAACTAGTAAACCACCCTAAAGCCGATAACAAAACAACACTCTCTATTTTAATATCGGACATAAAAGACGTTCATCTATGTGATTTAACAGATGGCGATGTTTACTTTAAATTACCAGAGAGCTTTAGAACCGATAACGATAAATACATTAATGTATTTTTAGAGCACCCACATTTAATTCCGTGGTTTCCGGCGGTGTTAATTGGTAAAGATTTTGAAGAAGCGGTACGTTTGCTAGAGGTTGTAAAACCTAAGCTTATTATTAGTAACAACACAGGCGTTGCATTTAAAGCAGTACAAATGGGTATTGACTGGATTGCAGGCCCGTTGTTAAACACCACAAACTCTTATGCGTTACTTACACTACAAGAAGATTTAAACGCAAAAGGCGCGTTTATTTCAAACGAAATAAACAAACCACAAATGCGTAATATTAAACGCCCTAACAACTTTAAAATGATGTACAGCATTTATCATCCAATACTAATGATGACTAGCCGACAATGTTTTTTCCAACAAACCGTTGGCTGTAAAAAACCACGTATTGACGCAAGCTGTATGCTGAGCTGTAAAAAAGAAACCACCGTTACCAATGTTAAAGGTATTAGCTTTGCTATTGATAAACAAAAAGGCGGCTACCCAAGTATTTACAACCATGAGCAATTTTTAAACATGGATATTGTGAGTGACTTTGCCGACAAATTTGACGAATTTATGATTGATTTAACCGACATTGGTTCAGGCGATAAAGAAAAACTGGATAAAGCCGTGTTACTTGCGCATTTTCAAGATTTAATTAACGGGCAAACACAAGCGGTTGAACACTTAAATAGCTTGGTTAAAGTACAAACCCGCCAGCAGTATGTTGAAGGCCTTAACAGCTAAGGTAACTAACATGACATTGCCATTATTATATTCATTACAACACTGCCCATACGCAATGCGTGCACGAATGGGTATTTTAATGGCAGAGCAACAAGTACTCCTACGCGCTATAAAAACTAAAAATAAGCCACCGCATCTTTTGGAAATATCACCAAAAGGCACGGTGCCTGTTTTATTACTGCCGGATAATCAAGTTATAGATGAAAGCCTAGATATTATGCTGTGGGCTTTAAAGCAAAACGATCCGTATAATTTACTGCATACTCAAAACCCATTAGCACTTGAGCGCATGCTTGAATTAATTAAGTTAAACGACACACAATTTAAACCAGTGCTCGAAAAGTACAAATTTTATGCGCGCACAAAAGACATGGCACAAATTTATTACCAAAAAGCCTGCGAAGAGTTTATTAAGCAATTCGAAGCAAAACTAATCACGCATAAATACTTAATGGGCAATGAAAAAAGCCTAGCCGATTATGCCCTGCTACCGTTTATTAGACAGTTTGCCCGCGTAGATAAACACTGGTACTTGCAAAGTGAATACACGCATGTGCGCGCTTGGTTAAACGAGTTTTTACACGCCCCCATGTTTACCAAAGTTATGACCAAATTTGATTTGTATATGGACTGTGGCGAAGAATTTTTATACGGCGTTAAAAAGCCTTAACTTAGCCCTGATCTTATAATAAATTACCTTGCCATTATTAGCTGTAAAACCAAGCATTGAATTATTCTCATCATCGAATTTAAGCCCTTTATTTACGCTATACTGCCCTCCCCATTACTAACAAACGCTATGCATTATGAACTACTCAAACTTTGGCACTAAATTCACACAACCCAACGGCATTACTCAGTTAATGGAAGATTTAGGTGGTGCTAAAAACAGCAACAATCCTAATATTGTTATGCTGGGTGGCGGTAATCCCGCACTAGTACCACAAGTAAATGAGGTTTTTTTAAGTGAATTACAAAAACTCGTTGCCAGTAACAAGGTATTGCAGGTATTTGGCCTTTACGACGGCCCAACCGGTAACGACGAGTTTAGAGCGGCATTAGCAGGCCAGCTAAGTAAAGAGTATGCATGGGATATTAGCGCCGATAACATAGCACTTGGTAATGGCAGCCAAGCTAACTTTTTTGTGCTGTTTAATATGTTGGCAGGCGAAATGCCGGACGGCAGCCATAAAAAGATTTTATTCCCCCTTGCGCCAGAGTACATAGGTTATGCCGATCAAGGTTTATCGGCTGATATGTTTGTTGCCATAAAGCCTGATATCGAAATTTTAAATACAGGTAGTGCATCAAAACAGTTTAAATACGTCATTGATTTTAAAGCAGTTGAAAAAGTACTAGCAAATGACAGCAGCATAAGCGCACTGTGCGTATCACGCCCTACCAATCCAACGGGTAATGTAATTACTGACGATGAAGTAAAACACCTTGATTTGCTCGCTAAGCAATATGGCATTCCACTCATTATTGATAACGCGTACGGCGATCCGTTCCCAGGTTGTATTTACACCGATGCAAACCTAACGTGGAACTCAAACATTATTTTATGTATGTCACTTTCAAAACTTGGCCTACCGGGTTTACGCAGCGGTATTGTGGTTGCCAATAATGAGATTATTAAAGCAATTGGCCGCGTAAATGGCAGCATGGTGTTATCGCCAAATAGTATTGGTCCAAGCTTAGTGACACGCTTAATTAACGACGACGAACTACTGCCACTGTGCCGTAATGTTGTACTGCCTTTTTATCGTAATAAAGCACACATAGCGATTGAGTTGTTTGACGAAGTATTTGCCGAACTGCCTGTTTATTTGCACAAAGTTGAAGGCGCATTTTTTATGTGGCTGTGGTTTAAAGATGCAAGAATAACAAGCGAGGTGTTGTATCAACAACTTAAAGAGCAAGACGTGTATGTGATCCCAGGTCACAACTTTTTTATCGGCATTGACGACAGCTGGGCGCACAAGCACGAGTGTATCCGTATTAACTATGCTACCGATGCAGATACCCTAAAAAAAGGCTTAGAAGCGATTAAAAGCCTAATAAAGTAAATATAAAGATGCCGATATAAATATCGGCATCAGTCATTTAACTCGCTTATATATTCGTTTAAAATTCATGCAAACGCACTGTATCCCCTTTAAATTTATATACAAGTTGGTATCCTACGTGCCCTTTTTTAACATATGCTTATAAAAAGAAATCGTCAAGGAGCGAATACTGCAGCAAGGCACTTACTGTAAGTGACAGCTTTAACACAACAGGCATCGCGTATAATTATTGATTTTAAACGTAAGATGTAACTTTAAATAGCAACATGCATTAGCACTATTAAGGTCAATTATGCGATTAGGACCAGGACTACTCGTCACTGCAGCCTTCATTGGGCCAGGAACAATTACTACCGCCAGCGTGGCAGGTGCAAACTTTGGTTTTGCACTTATATGGACATTACTGTTTTCAGTAGTTGCCACTATATTATTACAATCTATGGCGGCGCGCCTTGGCGTTGCTACTGGGCAAGATTTAGCTCAAGCGCTCAGAGCACATATTCAAACGCCTTTATTTAAATCTTTAGCTATATTTTTAGTCATTAGCGCCATTGGCGTGGGCAGTGCAGCTTATGAAGCGGGCAACTTAAGTGGCGCTAGCATGGGATTAATTGAAATATTCCCTCAAGTTAGTCCTCAACTATGGACACCACTTATTGCTTTTTTTAGTGCAGCTTTACTGTATAGCGGCAAACATAAAGTGGTTGAAAACGCGCTAATTTTACTCGTTATTTTAATGAGCTTAGTGTTTATCTCAACACTTGTAATGGCAGCGCCTTCACTGGGTGATGTATTTGCTGGTTTTATTCCTAGTATGCCTGAAGGCTCTATTACAACCATACTAGCTTTAGTTGGTACTACCATTGTGCCGTATAACTTATTTTTGCACTCCGGCGTACTCGCTGCTAGACACGACAGTAACAGCGACATGCAAAAAGTGATTAAACAAACAAATGTTGATACAGGCCTATCAATCACTTTAGGTGGTGTTATCACTTTAGCTATTTTATCTACAGCTTCAGTTGCATTTTATGGCACCGATGCGGGGCAAATTAGTGCGGCTAACATGGCCGTGCAACTAGAGCCATTGCTTGGCGACGCCGCTCATTACTTTTTTGCTATTGGCTTATTTGCTGCAGGTTTAACAAGTGCTATTACAGCGCCGCTTGCCGGTGCTTATGCTGTGTGTGGCATGTTAGGCTGGTCTAACGATATGAGCAACACGCGCTTTAAAGGCGTCGCTATTGTTATTTTATTGTTTGGTGCTGCGGTGGCCTCATTAGGTTTAGACCCAGTAGCGGTGATTATATTCGCACAAGCGGCTAACGGGTTATTACTCCCTATTGTTAGCACCTACCTTGTATGGCTGGTTAATCAAAAAGGGGTTATGGGAAACTACACTAACTCTTTGGCTTTAAACCTAGTCACCCTACCCGTTTTAATCCTAATTTTTGGGCTAAGTGGCTACAAACTAATTAGTTTAATTTTTTAATTAAACTCTAAAAACCATATTTAAAGGCCGCTGTTTACAATAAACAGCGGCCTTTATTTATTAATGACCAAATAACATATAAGCCGTACTTATATTCACACATCAACACGCTTTTTGGATTTTAGCTGCTTTAACTAATTGCGAAAACGCAAAACCACCTACCGCGCCAGCAAGCAGTTGAGCATAAAAACCCCAGCCTCTTGCGCCCGCTATAATATGAATATTCATAATTGATTCAATGGCAATTAACACAATAGAAAATGCCACAATGCCAGCAATAACAAATAGCTGAGTACTGTATTTTTGAACCTTTTTATTAAGCTTTGTTGTAGTAAAAAAAGCGATGGCAAGTGCCACAGCAATAATAGCCCCGTAGGTAGGTAGCAAGCCTAGCCAATCATCAAGCGTTAAACTAGCCCGATCACTAAAGCCCACCACTACACCTACATTAACTAATTGATTGACAACGTATTGGCTATGAAACAAGCTAGCAAGTGTGAATGTAAGTAACCAAGAAACTAAAAATGAAGGCAATATACGTGTTAAAAACGACATGGTTATCTCAACTTAAAATAAAGCTTTTTTCTTATACTAGTCATGCTAGCAAAGGCTTGCCCCGTAAACAATGTATCTCTTTTTTTACTTTGCTTTCGCTTTTTTCGTTTTCTGTTAATGCAAGCGCTGCGCTCCCAAAGGAGCAATACAGTACACAAACACTCGCTACGCAATTACAGTCTCCGTGGAGCATGGTTGAACTACCAAACGGCACATGGTTAATTACAGAGCGTGATGGCCACATAGTTATAGTTAAAAACAACGTGCAATCAAGAGTAAAATTAAACCTAACAGGTTTATACGTTGCAGGCCAAGGTGGTTTACTCGACATTGTATTATCACCAGATTATAACGACTCAAAAGGAGTTATTTTTACTTATGCCCAAGGTGATGCAAGCGCAAACAGGCTTGTTGTTGCCAAAGCCACGTTTAATGGCACTGACTTTTCAAAGCCTAACGTTATTTATAAAGTAGCGACTGATAAAAACACACCGCAACATTACGCAGGACGCGCCCTTGTCATACCCGACAATACATTATTAGTTTCAACAGGCGATGGGTTTGATTTTAGAGAGCAAGCACAGGTTATCAGCAGCCAACTTGGTAAAATATTACGTATAAACCTAGATGGCACCATTCCAACAGATAACCCATTTATTAATCACAAAAACCTAAATGCACATGCTGTTTACTCACTTGGTCATCGTAACCCTCAAGGCTTAGTTTATGATTACGATACGCAGCAAATTGTTAGCAACGAACACGGCCCTGCAGGCGGTGACGAGCTAAACTACTTAACCGCTGGCACTAATTATGGCTGGCCGGTAATCACCTATGGCAAAGATTACTCGCAAGCGCGTATTTCACCATTTACCGAATATAAAGGCATGCAAAAACCAAGTGTTAATTGGACGCCATCAATAGCGCCATCAGGCATGGCGTATTATGGCTCTAAACATGCAGCTTTTACTTCATTACAACAACATGTGCTAATCACAACGCTAGTCGATAAAAAGCTCTACAGCGTTAATCTGGCCAATGGTGAATTTACGCAGTCTCACGTATTTCCCAAGGCCGCAGGCAGGTTAAGAGATGTGTTTATAACTGATAAAGGTAACGTCGCAGTATTAACAGACGGTAAAGAGGCAAAGCTAATGTTGTTTAAAGCAAATTAATTCACAGAGGGATAAGAGCCGCTGCACTTTTAAAGTAAGTAGCGGCTTTAGTGCATCTAAGTTCTTATGTATGAAGTCTATATTAACCTTTAAGCTATAAAAAATAATTCTCATAAATTTTAACGATTTTTAATAACTTTAATTTATCTACTAAGATTAACACTTTAAATTAGGTACATGCCTGTTGTCTGTATAGTAGTGCGAATGCGCACTTCTTAAGTCCATCATTATCTGTTCCTTTTATTATAAAGAAGCAGTTCGTAATTAAGCTCAAGTAATCGTTCCCAAAATAATCACAATTTTAACGCGCCATTTATTTACAAATAAATCAATTGGTTTACAATTCGTACAAATTTAATTAAGAAGGAACTGAAGATGAAACAATCATTTACACTCATCGTAGTGGCTTTAGCTGTTGCCGGATGTGCTAGTACCAAAGTAGAAGATACAACTCCACTAAATCCAACTTCTGTACTGAAGGCTGAGTATGCAATTAATGGTTTATATGTACCTGACTACACAGGAAAGCAAACTGTACTAACTCGTGAATCGAAGCGAGTTATCCATGAAATAAATACATTTGATAGCTGGCTAATGCGCTGGGCAAATTCTGATAAGTCTCGTGTTTTTGATTCCCCTAAAAATAAAAGCTATTACATTGACTATGATGACGAGACATATAGCGAATGCCCTATGGCAGGTTGTGATGAAGTAAGCTTTACTGATAGCATTTTTGAGAAAGATGAAGATGCTGAAGAATATCAAACATACGAAGAAGTTGGTTGTAGTGTTGACTTGAAAGAGAATTCATTTACTGTAGAAAAAACGGGAAAAAGCCGAATAATTAATGGGTTCGATACAGAGCAGTACGTTGTTAACTGGACTACCCGCTACCACGATACCACTGGCGCAGAAGATAAAAACATAGTGACTTTTGATTTTTGGACCACAGCACAAAATGCAAAAACTAAACGTGCATTACAAGTTCATGAGAAGTTTCAAGACAGCTACCTTAAAGCTATTGGCGATGACAATGCATTAATGAACTTATTAGGTGCGCAAGCCTATAAAGCTATTGCAGGATTTACAGGTGATATAAGTAACGAAGATAATCAGTTCGTTGGTGAGATTGGCCAAAAATTAGCAACTATTAAAGGCTACCCAATTTCAGTTAAACTTGAATGGAAACAACAATTGAAAGCCTGTAAAACCGCACGTAAACCTGTTGATTACAGCGCCGGATTAGATGAAGTTGGTTCACAACTGCTTGGTGGGCTAATGGATAAAGGTAAAGAAATGGTAATGGATCACTGGCGTAAAGATCCTGTAGTGCGCTATGTTTACGAAATAAAGTCTGTTGAAATGAAAGACGTTCGCGATAGTAAATTTGTGGTACCTAAAGATTTTAAATTAATAAATCGCTCGTAACCTCTTAGCCATTAAAAGTACCGGCACTTAAGTGTCGATAAAAATTAGTACCGATATAAATTTTTACTCAATAAAAAAGCCGCTGTTTTTTAAACAGCGGCTTTTCTTTTAAAGCTTAACTAAACTGATTTTTATTGTTTACCAATCACTTCAAGTCCACCCATGTATGGGCGTAATACTTCTGGTACTACTACTGAACCATCAGCTTGTTGGTAGTTTTCTAGTATAGCTACTAGTGTACGGCCAACGGCTAAGCCTGAACCATTTAGTGTATGGAGTAACTCTGGTTTTTTAGCACCTTCACGGCGAAAGATTATTAGATTAGACAGCGATTATTAGATTAGACAGCCACTCCAATTGTAAACTAATCTAGCGCCACTAAATTTACTTTTTTGGGCTAAGAGTTCACCTCTTTTTATATCTTTACCCGCGCGTTACACATTAAATAAGCAATTATCACTGTTAAACCTAAATTACACGCATGAAAATGACTGCATAATGCAGTTGTGATTTATTACTGAATAGCTTTACCGAGTAGTTTAAGTTTTATGCCAGTAGCTTTTCGCAGTTACTGATATTCGCTCGCCGCTTTCGCTTTAAGTTTTCACAATAACCTTCTTGTGAGGCTGACCTGCCGACTGCACCATTAAATACACGCGTAAATTGTGTGGTGAGTTTTAACCAGTTTTCTGGGGAGATATTAACTCTTTCGAGTAAGAGTAAGTGTGTACTTTCAATATATCCACGTTTGTCTTCTCCTATACAGCGCCCTGTTAGCTCAACAAGCTCAAGGTACGATTTAAGCTCAAACGGCAGCCCTTTTGGCATAATTTGACGTGGCATGCCTGCAAAGCGCAGTAGTTGTTTTGGTTGTTTGCCATCCTTTGCATACGTTAAACGCTGTTTGATGCTGGTATGGTCTGACTCTTCTGGAGTGTTAGCCATTTTGGCTCTAATGGGGTTTAAATCGACATACGCCATGCAGGCCGCAAGGGCTGCTTCATCTAATAATGCTTGAGACGTAAATCGTCCCTCCCAAAAACGGCCAGTGCAGTTATCTTCTTTATTTGCTCTGCGAGCAATGTTTTCATTTAACAACCGCATAAACCAGCTAATACTTGATAGGCGCTCGCGGTATTGTTTTACTGTTTGATTAAAAAAGATAAGTTCAGCTTTACTTAGCTTTTCACCCTGTATGTATTTTTGCGTAAGTACAGTGCCTTGACACAGCTTGTGCCAGCGAATAACAATCGCTTTATCATTCAGCCGATTCACTTTTTTGTCATCAACATACAACACTAAGTGCGTATGATTGCTCATGACAGCATAAGCACAGACGTCAATACAAAATACCTTGGCTAACTCAAGCAGTTTGTCTTCAACCCAGCCTCTACGATGCTCGTAGGATTGACCTGTAAAGTGGTCTTCCCCACATAAAAATGCACGGCGTACGCAACGTGATATGCAATGGTAGTACTTTGTATCAACCAAACTTACTTGGCGCTTTCTTGCAATTGCCATAAGACACCCTGCTCATTTTTCACACTGATAAAAGCCTAGTACTTAGTTCACTAAACTGCAAAAAATAGGATGGGTGTCACTATTATTATTTTATTTAAAGGAAAGCCGGTTCGATACAGCCGAGCCGTTTGCCATTCTTTAATAAACAGCTGTCGTCGACCTATGGGGCTGTCTATTTTTACTTTCATTTTGTCTACATAGCTCAGCTTTTTGGGTGAATCATTATTTATAATAATTCACTCTTCATGCTGTTTTTGTTGGCTTTTTTTGTAATAATTAGGATGGGTGTCATCCTAATTTGTAATTCGGTAATACTTCTTGCCTGCTAAAATGGTATCTCAAAAAACCAGTATCTAATGTTGTAATATTGGTTAACCCTTCGCCTGCGATTAAATAATCCGATCTTATCAACTCACCAGCATCGGGTGATTTAGAAAGCTTTTGATTATTTATATTCTCACCAATATTCATATTCAGATATCTCTGATAGTCCTTATGACCGACAGTGCAACCCGAAAGGAAAAATAAAAGGAAAATACTAGCAATTATTTTCTTAAATTGTTCAAACACTGGAATATTGCACCATATAGATTTATACACATTACGCCCGCCTAAGCGGCAATTTAATAATGGGCCAAAATATTGAGCGCAGCGACAATAGCCCATTGTTAATTGTCCGAGCGAACTTAAGAGCGAATTGAGGCGCTGGTTATGTGTATTTTAAACTGAACCAAATATTTCTAGTTTATTGGTATCAAGAACAAAAATTGATAAAACCTCAGATTTAACTGAATAAATAAGTTTGCCTCCCTCTTTGAGCACGACTTTACCCAGTAACTGATTGAACAACCACTCCCTAGGCATAGATTCAGCAATAATTGAGGAATGAACCAATGCGTCACATTTATAAAGTTTTTGAACTAGTTGGAAAGTATTCAATTTATGATGACACTCAATTATGCAAGTGACTCCTTTTCGCTTCCAAGTTTTTTCAATATGAACCCATTCGTTTTTGAAGCCAGTGGATTTAAACTGTTCTATGGCATCAAACACTTCTGATTTCGGCAACTCAGCATATTTTTCAGCAACCTCAAAACCATGTTTTAGAATTTTCTCGAAAGCTAAATACTTTTCATCATCTGAGTGAATGAAACACCCTAAATCTTGTGAGATATTAACATGGGCAATTGCAGGATCTTTTCCCAGGCTAAACTCAGTTTCTACTGGTAACTTAGAGCAACTTATAACTAGTCTTGAAAATTTGCTACGAAAGTTAAGTGGGTATAAATGCCTTTCAATGAAATGAACCATAGATCTAGAATTCACAATCACAGTTTTTCGTTCTTCTTCGGTGTACGTGCTATCTAATACTAATTGAATATCCCAAAATCGAGTCATACTCACAACTTTCCCAATACACATAGACATAATGACTCCCACACGGTGTTAGCCTCCGCTTTTCGTGGGTTAGCTTAATTCAAAGCCAGAGCCATAATTAGTTTGTCAATTAACTAAACAGCAGAGGCTAACATGAATAAACATAG
>NZ_JACJFC010000069.1:0-770 GCF_014164385.1 Pseudoalteromonas sp. SG43-3 | reverse complement strand
TAACAAGTGACTATGGTGTCAATTCCTAATTTCAAACCATTTTAGGATCCCACATGACACCATCCCTCACCATAGAATTTATGATTACTATAAGCTTTCTTATACAGGCAATAATAGCAACTTTTTTAGGTTTCCCTGCCGCGACTAGCCGATGATATATAGCTTTAAATTTAGGGTTACATTGGATAGCTGACATCATTGCCATATACATTGCGGTTCTAATTTTTGGCCGTCCACCTCGTATCATCCGTTTACCCTGATAAGCACCACTTTCTCGATTAAATGGTGCAACACCAACAAGTGATGCAGCCTCTTTATTGTTTACACACCCAAGCTCAGGCATGTCACTAAGTAAGTTAAATGCGACAACATTCCCAACGCCAGGCACACTTTGAATAATGTCATTCTTGACCTTATATTCGTCACATTCTTTGATGAGTTTTTGTAGTTTCAAATCTACTTTTTCAATCTGATTTTTTAATGCCGTTAGGATAGGTTTTATTAGTGATGATATTGTTTTTGGCATTATCTGTGAACGATTTTTCTCCATCGTTTGCATATCCATTAACTGCCTTCTTCTAGAAAGTAAATCACTCATCAAGCGCATCTGCTCTGGCTTTAAAGAAGAGAGTGGTGGCTTTATTGCTTCACCAAAATGAGCGATGAGTTGCGCATCAAGTTTATCTGTTTTTGCTTTTTGGCCAATAGCGCCTGCGAAACGTTTAATATTAACGGGATTAGCAACAACGAAAGGGATATTCGCTTGAGCA
>NZ_JACJFC010000068.1:0-803 GCF_014164385.1 Pseudoalteromonas sp. SG43-3 | reverse complement strand
GGGCAACTAATTTTATTAAAGCTGTTACTCGTCAGCGCGATGCTGTTACTAGGTGCATGGCATAAGCTTTTTTTAGTCCCGCAAATCACTCAACAACACCATATAAGTATATTAAAACGCTCGATTACTGTTGAAATAGTAATTGCCCTGTTTGTACTTATTACAACAAGTGTATTTACCACACTTGTTGGTCCGCCTATTTAACGATTAATAAAAAGGGAAACGTATGTTAATTAAATCCTTTAATTTAAAAATTTTATTGCTACTAATTTTTAGCACTGTTAGTTCTTTTACTGTTAGTGCACATGACGATGAAAAATATTCAAAAAAAGGCAAGGCCTTTGTCAATGTTGATAGCGAGGCTGCAAAAACAGTCAGCCTATTTCATGCATATCTAAAACAAGGTAATCGCGAAGCTGCACGTAAATTACTGGCCGACGATGTCATCATTTTTGAAGGCGGAAGTGTTGAGCGTTCTGCAGATGAATACGCGAAACATCATATGATAGCGGATATGAAATTCTTAAGTGCTGTTAATAGTGAACTACTAGAGCATCAAGTTTACACAAATGGAGACATAGCTTACTCAATTTCAAGAAGTAAAACTCAAGGAAAGTACAAAGGAAAAGATATTAAGTCTATGGGAATGGAATCAATCACATTAAAAAACACCGATACAGGTTGGAAAATCACTCATATTCACTGGTCTAATTAAGGAGTTAACAATGCGAGTAATCTACATTACCTCAGCGTTTTTTTTATCATTAACTATGTCATTTTCGGCAATGAGTATCGAAAAACAG
>NZ_JACJFC010000067.1:0-804 GCF_014164385.1 Pseudoalteromonas sp. SG43-3 | reverse complement strand
CTGTTTTTCGATACTCATTGCCGAAAATGACATAGTTAATGATAAAAAAAACGCTGAGGTAATGTAGATTACTCGCATTGTTAACTCCTTAATTAGACCAGTGAATATGAGTGATTTTCCAACCTTTATCGGTGTTTTTTAATGTGATTGATTCCATTCCCGTAGACTTAATATCTTTCCCTTTATACTTTCCTTGAGTTTTACTTCTTGAAATTGAGTAAGCTATGTCTCCATTTGTGTGAACTTGATGCTCTAGCAGTTCACTATCAACTGCACTTAAGAATTTCATATCCGCTATCATATGATGGTTCGCGTATACATCTGCAGAACGCTCAACAATTCCGCCTTCAAAAATGACGACATCGTCGGCCAGTAATTTACGGGCACCTTTGGCATCGCCTTGTTTTAGGGATGCATGAAATAAGCTAACTGCCTTTGCAGCTTCGCTATCAACATTAACAAAGACCCAGCCTTTTTTTGTGTGCTCTTCATGGGTGTGTGCGTTCACAGCAAAAGAACTAACAGCGCTAAAAATTAGTAGCAATAAAATTTTTAAATTAGAGGATTTAATTAACATACATTTTCCTTTTTTATTAATCGTTAAATAGGCGGACCAACAAGTGTTGTAAATACACTTGTTGTAATAAGTACAAATAGGGCAATTAATATTTCAACAGTGATCGAGCGTTTTAATATACTTATATGGTGTTGTTGAGTGATTTGCGGGACTAAAAAAAGCTTATGCCATGCACCTAGTAACAGCATCGCGCTGACGAGTAACAGCTTTAATAAAATTAGTTGCCC
>NZ_JACJFC010000066.1:0-886 GCF_014164385.1 Pseudoalteromonas sp. SG43-3 | reverse complement strand
TTGCTATCTTGCGATGCACACAGGTATTAAGTGCCATGTATACTTTCCTATAAATTTATATGTGATATTTAGGTCATTAACATTTGACCTTTCTTAATTTTCTATAAAATTTAGGCGTATTTAGGGGGACGAAATGGCACCGAGATATAGCCTTTTAGCTCAAGAGAAACTAAGGCGTAGGTAAGGAAGTGATCTGTTGCTTGTAAAACATTACAAGAAGAATCAGCATTTAAAAATAAGTGACAACAGCAACAAAAATTACAATTATCAATTGAAGTGTTACTATTACTCACCTCAAATATATTGGAGGTTTCTGGAGATTTTAGCGGGGTAATAGACTCAGTTAGTGATGTATTAAAAGAACTTTCAATTAAGTTTACTTCAAGCCCTTCTAGCGAAAAAAACACAGACTGCACCGCGATTAAAATCATTATCACGTATGATATATTTGATTTTATATACGAGGAGTGCATTATTTTCATTTCTCTGCTTAATACTTTAGCTGTAAGATGCGGCGAGCACCGTTTAAAACGACAAGGGCAATTATCAAACCAATCACTAAATCTGGATAACGGCTGCTTGTTACTGTAACTAATAAACCAGCTAAGATTACGCCAACGTTTGCGATAACGTCATTTGCGGAAAAAATCCAGCTCGCTTTCATATGAGCGCCGTCTTCTTTGTTGCCAAATATTAAAAACAGACAAGCAATGTTAGCGATTAGTGCTATTCCACCAAATATCATCATTAAAGAAGAGATCGGTTCACTACCGTAAATAAAGCGTCTTACGACTTCACTCAAAGCACCTAGCGCTAGAATAATTTGAAGTACACCAGATATATGTGCCGCTCTAAGTTTCATGCTTATGCTTTTACCGACAGCATA
>NZ_JACJFC010000065.1:0-888 GCF_014164385.1 Pseudoalteromonas sp. SG43-3 | reverse complement strand
TATGCTGTCGGTAAAAGCATAAGCATGAAACTTAGAGCGGCACATATATCTGGTGTACTTCAAATTATTCTAGCGCTAGGTGCTTTGAGTGAAGTCGTAAGACGCTTTATTTACGGTAGTGAACCTATCTCTTCTTTAATGATGATATTTGGTGGAATAGCACTAATCGCTAACATTGCTTGTCTGTTTTTAATATTTGGCAACAAAGAAGACGGCGCTCATATGAAAGCGAGTTGGATTTTTTCCGCAAATGACGTAATCGCAAACGTAGGTGTAATCTTAGCTGGCTTATTAGTTACAGTAACTAGCAGCCGTTATCCAGATTTAGTGATTGGTTTGATTATTGCTGTTGTCGTTTTAAACGGTGCTCGCCGCATCTTACAGCTAAAGTCTTAAGTAGAAAGTAGTTAAAAGAATGCACCCGTCATATTTTAAACCATATATATCATACGTGATAATGATTTTAATCGCGGTGCAGTCTGTGTTTTTTTCGCAAGAAGAGATTGAAGGAAACTTAATTGAAAGTTCTTTTAATATATCACTAACTGAGTCTATTACCCCGCTAAAAGCTCCTGAAAGCTCTAATTTATTTGAGGAGGGTAATAGCCAAACTTTAATTGATAATTGTAATTTTTGTTGCTGCTGTCAGTTATTTTTAAATACAGATTCTTCTTGTAATATTTTACAAGCAATAGAATATTTCCCTACCTACGCCTTAGTTTCCCCTGAGCTAAAAGGCTATATCTCGGTGCCATTCCGCCCACCTAAATACGCCTAAATTTTATAGAAAATTAAGAAAGGTCAAATGTTAATGACCTAAATATCACATATAAATTTATAGGAAAGTATACATGGCACTTAATACCTGTGTGCATCGCAAGATAGCAA
>NZ_JACJFC010000064.1:0-917 GCF_014164385.1 Pseudoalteromonas sp. SG43-3 | reverse complement strand
AAACCGCACGTAAACGTTGGTACAATCGGCCACGTTGACCACGGTAAAACTACACTAACTGCAGCAATCACTAACGTACTTGCAAAAGTATACGGCGGTGTTGCTAAAGATTTCGCATCAATCGATAACGCTCCAGAAGAGCGCGAACGTGGTATCACTATTTCAACGTCTCACGTTGAATACGATACACCTACACGTCACTACGCACACGTAGATTGTCCTGGTCACGCCGATTATGTTAAAAACATGATCACTGGTGCTGCTCAAATGGACGGCGCGATCTTAGTAGTTGCTGCGACAGATGGCCCTATGCCACAAACGCGTGAGCACATCCTTCTTTCTCGTCAGGTTGGCGTTCCTTACATCATCGTATTCATGAACAAATGTGACATGGTTGATGACGAAGAGCTACTTGAACTAGTAGAAATGGAAGTTCGTGAACTTCTTTCTGAATACGATTTCCCAGGTGATGACTTACCTCTAATCGCTGGTTCTGCGCTTAAAGCGTTAGAAGGCGAGAAAGAGTGGGAAGATAAGATTGTTGAGCTTGCAAACGCACTTGATTCTTACATCCCAGAGCCAGAGCGTGACATCGATAAGCCATTCATCATGCCTATCGAAGACGTTTTCTCAATCCAGGGTCGTGGTACTGTTGTAACTGGTCGTGTTGAAGCTGGTATCATCCGCATCAATGACGAAGTAGAAATTGTTGGTATCAATGATACAACTCGTTCTACTTGTACTGGTGTTGAAATGTTCCGTAAGCTTCTTGACGAAGGTCGTGCTGGCGAAAACATTGGTGCACTTCTACGTGGTACTAAGCGTGAAGACGTTGAACGTGGTCAAGTACTAGCTAAGCCTGGTTCAATCAACCCACATACTACATTCACTTCAGAAGTATACGTACTTTCTAAAGA
>NZ_JACJFC010000063.1:0-917 GCF_014164385.1 Pseudoalteromonas sp. SG43-3 | reverse complement strand
AAACCGCACGTAAACGTTGGTACAATCGGCCACGTTGACCACGGTAAAACTACACTAACTGCAGCAATCACTAACGTACTTGCAAAAGTATACGGCGGTGTTGCTAAAGATTTCGCATCAATCGACAACGCTCCAGAAGAGCGCGAACGTGGTATCACTATTTCAACGTCTCACGTTGAATACGATACTCCTACACGTCACTACGCACACGTAGATTGTCCTGGTCACGCCGATTATGTTAAAAACATGATCACTGGTGCTGCTCAAATGGATGGCGCGATCTTAGTAGTTGCTGCGACAGATGGCCCTATGCCACAAACACGTGAGCACATCCTTCTTTCTCGTCAAGTTGGCGTTCCTTACATCGTTGTGTTCATGAACAAATGTGACATGGTTGATGACGAAGAGCTACTTGAACTAGTAGAAATGGAAGTTCGTGAACTTCTTTCTGAATACGATTTTCCAGGTGATGACTTACCACTAATCGCTGGTTCTGCGCTTAAAGCGTTAGAAGGCGAGAAAGAGTGGGAAGATAAGATTGTTGAGCTTGCAAATGCACTTGATTCTTACATCCCAGAGCCAGAGCGTGACATCGATAAGCCATTCATCATGCCTATCGAAGACGTTTTCTCAATCCAAGGCCGTGGTACTGTTGTAACTGGTCGTGTTGAAGCTGGTATCATCAACGTAAATGACGAAGTTGAAATCGTTGGTATCAGAGAGACTACTAAGTCTACTTGTACTGGTGTTGAAATGTTCCGTAAGCTTCTTGACGAAGGTCGTGCTGGTGAGAACATTGGTGCACTTCTACGTGGTACTAAGCGTGAAGACGTTGAACGTGGTCAAGTACTAGCTAAGCCTGGTTCAATCAACCCACATACTACATTCACTTCAGAAGTATACGTACTTTCTAAAGA
>NZ_JACJFC010000062.1:0-950 GCF_014164385.1 Pseudoalteromonas sp. SG43-3 | reverse complement strand
AAAGTTGCTATTATTGCCTGTATAAGAAAGCTTATAGTAATCATAAATTCTATGGTGAGGGATGGTGTCATGTGGGATCCTAAAATGGTTTGAAATTAGGAATTGACACCATAGTCACTTGTTAGTTGCAAATAGTCAATTTAACCTTTGTCTACTTTTTGCTTTTTCTTGAGAGAAAAACCAAATACTGCACCTACCGCCATACCAAAAAGAACACCTAATAAAATATTCTGGATGATAATTCCTATTGCAACACCTATTGATATGCCAATAGCTAAACCAAACTTTATCGGGTTTTTTACCGCACCTGTTTTATTCCAATTACTCATCAGAGTTCCCTTTGCAACTAACGCCCCATTAAGGGGAAATTTATTGTTGGCTATAATGTTGAACGGAGTGAAAATAGCCAACTGTAAACTTTTCCTCTTGAATGGCTTGTTATATTTACATTACTCTAACACTTGGTTTAGGTATGTTTCGACATCAGCGCTTTCATCATTAGCTAATTTAATCTCAAGAATGAAGATAGATAGTGCAAACCAACCAATAGCAAGACCAAAACTGAAGACTAAAAATAAAACTACAGCAGGAATACCGCACCAAATTAACATTGCCAGTAATCGGCTGGTAATATTCAATGGCTTATCTTTTCGATATAATTTTACAGCGTTATTCACGATCTCGATTTTCTTACTATGCTTGAGGTCTTTTAACCTTTTGTCATCATAGAGTTTAAAATAAAACATTAAACCTCCTTGTAAATATAACATTTTAGTATTTATGCGACACGCTGTTTGTGTTGCATAATCGCTTGTTGGACTGAGCCGCTACCTGCTCGGTGTGTCAGAGTTGGTGTTGTTTATGCTATGGGAATTTGCTTTTTGGAGGCTCTCACTTTCCTAGCTGATTTAATCAGCTTAGCTAGTGTTATGTAAGCTTTCCCTGCATTG
>NZ_JACJFC010000061.1:0-1040 GCF_014164385.1 Pseudoalteromonas sp. SG43-3 | reverse complement strand
TCGGTAATGGTAATTTCACTGCCTGCTGGCAAGTCAGAGGTACCACTTAAGGTAACCAATAAACCAAGTTCAAACGTTGGTGTAAAGGCAAGTGCCGGTGGAGTTACGTCTACTTCGCCACTGTCAGTGCCGGTGCCTATGTTACCTGCAGCATCGGTGATGCTGGCGCTAACGCTATAATTCCCTTCGGCTAATGTGCCTGTTGGTGTCGCACTCCAGTTACCATTGGCATCGGTTTGTACATCAATGGTTTGCACTGCATTCGCTGCATCTGTAAACGTCACCGTGATGGTGCTGTTAGGTGCATCACTAGTGCCTGTCACTGTGGGCGTGCTGTCATTTGTTAATAATGGCGCATCTACACTCACACTTGGTGCTGTGGTATCAATGGTGCCGTTGCCGGTAATATCGGTGCTGTTACCTGCCACATCGCTGATGTTGGCGGTGATCGTGTACGGCCCTTCTGCCAGTGCAGTCGGTACTTCTATAGAGAAGTTGCCGTCTGCATCAACCGTGGTGGTAAAGGTTTGTGTATTGCCTTGATCGTCCACCACGGTGAAGTTAATAACCGTGCCTTCAACGGCATCACTTGTGCCACTGAGTGTCGGGGTGATGTCATTACTTGAACCAGGATTCGTTAGGATCAGTGTTGGTGCAGTCGTGTCTACTTCACCAGTGCCAGTAGCGGTGGTGTCATTGCCTGCTGCATCGCTCACGCTTGCGCTGATGGTGTATCCACCTTCTGCAATGGCTACCGGTACAGGGATTGACCACGTACCATTGGCTAGTACGGTGGCGCTCATTGTTTGCGCTGCGCCGCTGCTGTCGGTGACAACAATCGTTACTTCACTGCCTTGCGGTGCATCGCTGGTACCTGCAATCGTTGGCGTGGTGTCGTTGCTTACACCGTTGTCTGTAATAACAAGGCTCGGGCCAGTAAGGTCTATCTGACCTGTCTCGGTGGCGCTGCCGATATTACCTAGACCATCATCTACCTGTGCGGTGACAGTATATTCGCCTTCGGCTAAATCAGTTGGTGC
>NZ_JACJFC010000060.1:0-1266 GCF_014164385.1 Pseudoalteromonas sp. SG43-3 | reverse complement strand
TATAGTGGCATAGTTAATTTGGCCACCCATTAAGAAAGAAATGTTATGCTAATAAGCATACAAATTTGGGTGAAAAAATGACGAAATTAAAACGCGCAACGTATTCTGCAGCAATAAAATTAGAGACAGCTCAGCTTGTAGTTGATCAAGGCTATACGCAAGAAGATGCAGCTAAGGTTATGGGGGTTGGTAAATCAACTGTAAGTAAGTGGGTAACTCAATTAAAGCAAGAACGGAATGGCCAGACTCCCACTGCATCACCAATGACACCCGAACAAATTGAAATTCGTGAGCTTAAAAAACAAATCCAACGCATTGAATTAGAAAAGGATATATTAAAAAAGGCTACCGCTCTCTTGATGTCCGACTCCCTGAACAATTCTCGTTAATTGAAAAGTTAAATCAAAGAGAGCGTTACCCAATTAGCGTGTTGTGTAGCGTATTTAATGTGCATCGCAGCAGCTATAAATATTGGGCCATACGGGATACAACGCCGACACCAGAGCAAATAAGGCTAGAAGCTGAAGTCAAAGCCATACATGCAATGAGCGGTGGTTCAGCTGGAGCGCGAACGATCGCGGCAATCGCAACGAATAACGATTTTGAATTAAGCCGTTATCGCGCCGCTAAGCTAATGGTTAAACTAAAACTAGAGAGCTGCCAAGTACCACAGCATCAATATAAAAGGGGTGGTAATGAGCATCTTGAAATCCCAAACCTGCTCGATAGACAGTTTGATGTTGTTGAGCCAGATACCGTATGGTGCGGTGATGTGACGTATATTTGGACAGGCAATCGTTGGGCCTATTTAGCCGTCGTTATTGATTTATTTGCACGCAAAGTAGTTGGTTGGGCGATGTCATTGTCACCAGATACTAATTTAACATTAAAAGCGCTTGAACTCGCGTATGAAAGCAGAGGGAAACCGTCAGGACTGATGTTTCATTCAGACCAAGGTAGTCATTATACAAGTTTGAAATATCGCCAACGTTTATGGCGCTATAAAATCAAACAAAGTATGAGTAGGCGCGGAAACTGTTGGGATAATGCGCCAATGGAACGATTTTTTAGAAGCTTTAAGACGGAATGGATGCCAAAAGTTGGATATGAAAACTTTAGAGACGCTAAATATAGTGTGAGTGATTATATAAACGGATATTACAATAATGTTAGACCACATCATTATAATGCTGGTTTAGCGCCGAATGAATCTGAGGTTAGATATCAAGATTCTAAAACTGTGGCCAAAATTAGTTGACCACTACA
>NZ_JACJFC010000005.1:229163-239417 GCF_014164385.1 Pseudoalteromonas sp. SG43-3 | reverse complement strand
TGCTTGGTGACAATAGCGTTTTGGACCCACCTGACTCCATGCCGAACTCAGTAGTGAAACGAAACAGCGCCGATGATAGTGTAGCATTTGCTATGTGAAAGTAGGACATTACCAGGCTTCAAATTAAAGAAACCCGTTACAGCAATGTGACGGGTTTTTTGCTGTCTGGGATTTGGTAAATAGCCAAGAGCCCAAACCGCACTTAGCAGTGAAACAAAACAGCTAGAAGGCGAGACCCACTGAAGGCCGCCCTGACACAAAGAGAGTGTAGCATTTGCTATGTGACTTTCTACCGCTGTGGGCACTACGACATCCTACTGCGTAGCGCACCGACCTCACATTGTAGAGAGCCCGACTAGAAATAGTCGGGCTTTTTTACGTCTGAAAAAAGTGAAATACGCGTAATTAACATCCACTCACAGCAACACCTATCACGTAGGTCGGGCGAGCACCGCGACTCCCGACACAAAGAGAGTGTAGCATTTCACTGTGGCTCTCCACCGCTGTGGGCACTACGACACTCTACTGCGTAGCGCACAGACCTCAAATTGTAGAGAGCCTGACTAGAAATAGTCGGGCTTTTTTACATCTTTAGAAAAGTGAAATATGGGGAGTAACGGACATTACATACTCGATTCTTCTATTCATCTAAATGTACAAGTTGAGCGGAATAGCTCATTATTCCAGTACTAAAGTTTATAGCCAAATCTAAAGGCTATTTAAAATAATCCGTAAGCTTGGGTTCCTTCACTTTCGGGTTCTTCTATTTGGGTTGGTTTAAATATTACACTTGGATCAATTAATACACTGTGTTTTTGGGGGAGCTTGATTAATCCTAGCATCATATTTTTAGTTTGTGGGTCTAGATCAAAACCAACCTCAGTGAGCTTATCCAGTGGCTTTATGTCTTCTTTTTTATAGTCGATATTATCTTCAACTTTATCTACTAATAAACCAACATGTGGATTTAATCCATCTTTGGTGGTGAAAACAATAATAGGTTTATAGTCTAAGGTTATTTGCTCTTTAGCGGATTCAAATAAACGCTCAAGCTGAATTAGACTACTGCGCTTAATTTTGTCGAGCAGAGCTGATGTGTGTTTATCATCACTTCGATTATGGGCTGCTATGGCTGCTTTCGCTGTTTCTAGTAATGATTGGAAGGGCTCGTCAAGCCGAGACATTGTTAATTTTAAGTCTTCATTGTCGGTGTTGAATTCTTTGTAAAACAAAACAAAATCTTGTAGTTCGGCGTCATTATTTGAAATAGAAGCCGAGCTATTTAATAAGTTGCTTTGAAGGGTATTAAACCAGTTTAATAGTTTGTCTTGCCATATTCTTAGTTGCTTTAGTACATGCGCATTACTTTGTTCAGTTGAGATATTATTTAAAATAATACCTAAATCAAAAACAGGCGTTGGTATATCCATATAATCTTTAACACCAATAAAGCTTTTATTATTGTTGGGTAAAGTTGTTAGATTATTGTCAAAGCGCTCTGTTAATAAAATATCGAGTATTTTAAGTGAAATTGTTTTGCAGCCCACTTTAAAGTTTATTAATTCCATGCCTTTATCTTAATTTACCTATTAATGCTTTAAGGATAGAACAAATTAAATAAATAGCTTAAAGATGGATAAAATTTAACAGAGATAGGGCAACTAGAAATTATTAGATGGTGCTAGTGAGGTTTTTTATGGCACGTTTAAATTGATTCTCAAGCTGCTTTTTTCCTAATAAACCTAAGTGTTGAATCACTTTTTCATTACTTTCATTTTGAAGTACTAGCTTTATTAAAAGTTGTTTATCCGACTCTGTTAATTGAGATATACAAGAAGGTGACTGGTTCACTACCTGCCAAAGAGTTGCAGAGATACTAAATTGAGTGAAGTTACTTTTAGTGAGCAGCGCTAATCGGTCGTGAGTCTCTAGGCTTATTAACTCGTCGCTAAATCCTTCAGTTATAATATTCACGAGTTGCCAATCTAGTGTTTTAAAGTGTGTTAAAAGAGCATAAAAGAAATCGTTTTTAAACTGCTTTTTTAGGGGTTGAAGAATTGTACTTTTGTCACTTAAGCATTTAACCACAAGCGCCGAATGTTCAGCGGTGCTTTTATCGCGTTGATAACCTAATTTTACAGTATCAAACCCTAGGTTTTGCCAAAAATTAAGTAACTGCGCTGTTGCCCCAAAGCTTGCACCAAGCCAACTACATTGGCTTTTTACCTGCGATTCGCAATAACTAAGTAACTTTTTACCAAGTCCTATATTGTGGGAACTCGGATCAATCGCTATTCGTACAACGCGGGCGCTCAGTTGTGTTAAACAGTCATTATTAAAGCTAAGTTGTGAGAGTGCTTGCGCCATTAAATGTCCTTGCGGACGGCGCTCTCCACTTATAACCTGTAGGGCAAGTTCTTCACTCAAACCACCTTCTATGGCGATTAAGCATACGCCAACTAATTGATTATTAATTTTGCTAATAAATAGTCTTTGCGATGGTGCGTCTAGTAGTTGGCGTAAGTCGTTGACACTACTTTGATAGTGAGCCAGTGCAAGTAGGGCAATAACTTGTTGCAGTAAAGGCTCATTGTTTACAAGGGATTGCTGAGTTACTTCGCTATGAATTGGCTGCTCTAATTCATCACTACTTAACTCTATATATTCTGCATCGAGTGCAAGTAAGGTGCGAATGTGCTTCTCGAGGGGATCGTGTTTAGCAAAACGCAGTGGCTCATCAAGCGTTACAACTTTAGAGGCTTTATAGTGCGCTTTAATATAGTTACTAAAGCGAATGGTATAACCCCTACCATTGCCTTCATACCCAACCAGAGTGCTTGCAAATACTATACGAGGGTAATGAGCTAGCATTTGTAGTAATAACGGAACAGGGATTGCTGCAGCTTCATCAACGAGTAGTAAATCGCACTCAGGTAGTGTGTTTAATAACGCATCAGGTGCAACGTAGTGCAAGTTGGCGAGCTGTTTATGTTCAGCGTTGTATTGAAGGCTTAACTCTTGGGCTAAATGTTTAAAGCTGCTATGGGTCGCTTTAAACTGAGTACTGCAAATAATTACTTTTTTATCAGTTAGTTTTGCCGCGGCTAAGCCAAGTGCTGCCGACTTACCTCTGCCTCTATCAGCATTAATAAGTAAAGGCCTGTTGGCACGACCGTTGGCTACTTTTACTATTTGATCAACGCAGTTTTGCTGTGGTTGATAATCAATTTTATTATGAGCTACATAGCTGGCGTTATGATTAATACAGCCACTTTTTTCACTCAAATGAAAAGCGGGTAACGGTTTAATAATAGTTGCGAAACGCTGATTAAATATGCTGTAGTCAATGCTCTGACCGTGTGATTGCACTGTACTTAATGCGGGATCTTGCCAAGAGGCTAAATCATCTAGTTCAGGCAGTAATAAAAACAGTATACCGCCTGCTTTAACGGTGCCGGCAAGTGCTGCAAGTTTATCAGGGTGCAAACCACTAAAACCATCGTAAACAGCATGAGCAAATTCTTGCCCTAAAATTTGGTGTGTGCGAGTAGGCCAGTACGAATTTTTAATCGCGCACTGCTTTGATACAACAAGTGTATTGTTTTCATCTATTAATGAGTTAAGTATTTCATAACACCAAGCTGGGCTGCCCGTGATCAACACTAGCTGACGATGATACGCGCCAGCTAATTGTTGCTCTAACTCATTTAGGTGTGCTTTATACCGCTTGTAATCGTGCATAGGCCGTTACTAACCATTTGCTACCAAGGTCGTCAAAGTTAACTTGTACGCGAGATTGTGCGCCACTACCTTCATAATTCAGTACAGTACCAATACCAAACTTAGCATGCAGTACGCGTTGTCCTAAGTTAAAGCCACTGTCTTCAAATGCGGCATGGCTAACTGATGCGCTAAAACGCCCAGCGGCAGGCGGGCGAGAAACCTGTGTTTTAATACGGATTTCTTCTACGCAGTCTTCAGGGATTTCGCGTAAAAAGCGAGATGGGCTATGGTATTTTTCTTGCCCGTATAAACGGCGACTCTCAGCATGGCTAATGTATAACTTATCCATTGCTCGTGTCATGCCTACATAACAAAGGCGGCGCTCTTCTTCTAAGCGACCCGACTCTTCGTTGCTTTGCTGAGAAGGGAACATGCCTTCTTCTACGCCTACCATAAACACTAGCGGAAACTCTAAGCCTTTAGCTGAGTGAAGCGTCATCATTTGTACGGCGTCTTCGTGTTCTTCTGCTTGTCCTTCACCTGACTCAAGTGACGTATGGGCTAAAAAGCCTTGTAAAGGTGAGCTGTACTCTTCGTCTTCAGGCAGCTCATACTGATCACAAGCGCTAATTAGCTCTTCTAAGTTTTCTACGCGAGCACGGCCTTTTTCACCTTTTTCGGCTTGGTACATTGCCATTAAGCCTGAGGTTTGAATTGTGTACTTGGCTTGCTCATGCAAAGTTAGGTCGCTAATTTTATCTTCTATTTGTTCAACGAGTTCTACAAACTTACTTACTGCACCAGAAGCACGACCAGATAAATGCTGTTGTTCTACAATTGCTTTTGCGGCATACCAAAGCGGTAACGATTCTGCTCGTGCACAATCGCGTATATGGCTCAATGTTTTATCGCCAATACCGCGTGCTGGCGTATTAATTACACGCTCAAACGCGGCATCGTCTTGACGATTACCTACTAGGCGTAAGTACGACAACGCATCTTTAATTTCTTGTCGTTCGAAGAATCGCATACCCCCATAAATACGGTATTTTAAGCCTTCTTGCAGCATGGCTTCCTCAAGTACACGAGATTGCGCGTTACTACGGTATAAAATTGCGGCATCTTGTAGGGCATTACCTGCATTTAACCAGCTTCGTAGTTTGCTACTTACAAAGCGTGCTTCGTCTAACTCATTAAATGCCGCATAAATAGAAATTGGCTCGCCATCGTTACCGTCGGTCCATAAGCTTTTACCCATACGCTCTGAGTTATTTTGAATTAATGCATTAGACGCTTTCAAAATAGTTGCTGTTGAACGGTAGTTTTGTTCAAGACGAATGGTTTCTGCGCTAAAGTCAGTTAAAAATCGTTTAATATTTTCGATTTTAGCACCGCGCCAACCGTAAATACTTTGGTCATCGTCGCCTACAATCATGATACTGCTTGTATCGCCTGCAAGTAACTTTAACCAAGCATATTGAATGGTATTTGTATCTTGGAACTCGTCTACGAGCATATGTGCAAAGCGTTGCTGATAATGACGCAGTAACGTTGGGTTATTTTTTAACACTTCGTAGCTGCGTAGTAATATTTCGGCAAAATCTACTAGGCCTGCTCTATCACAGGCCTCTTGGTAGGCGGCGTAAACACGCAGCATCATTTGCTCGTTAATATCGTATGCTTGAATATCTTTAGGGCGAAGTGCTTCATCTTTTTTAGCGCTGATGTACCAGCCAAATTGTTTGGCGGGCCATTTTTTATCATCGATATTCATCGATTTTAATAAGCGCTTGATCATCCGAAGTTGATCGTCAGAGTCTAAAATTTGAAAGGCTTCTGGTAAGTTAGCTTCACGGTGATGAGCACGTAAAATACGATGCGACAAACCATGGAACGTACCAATCCACATACCACCTACAGGGGCTTTTAGTGTTTCTTCAACGCGGCTGCGCATTTCTTTAGCCGCTTTATTAGTAAAGGTTACGGCAAAAATACTGTAAGCAGATGCTTGCTCAACTTGCATAAGCCACGCAATACGATGAACTAACACTCGTGTTTTACCAGACCCAGCACCTGCTAATACCAGCATGTTTTGTAGTGGGGCTGCAACGGCATCGCGTTGTTTGTCATTTAAGCCATCGAGTAATTGTGAAACGTCCATCGTTACGCCTTTTTAATCAATATTGTGGGCAGTATAACAGGTGTTTTTGTTAGGCTAAATAAAATACTGTTTTTATAAACAGCTATTTATAAAATAGCCTTAAAAACGAGTAACTTGATAATTTTTTGAACAAACAAAAAAGCGTAAACGCACAATAAAAATTGCTAATTTGACCTAAAGTTAGCAAAATTTACTAACTCTCTAAATCTAGACTAATTTAACTATTTGATTTGTAAGCTTTAATAAATTGGCATAGAGTGTGTAAGTAAATAATTATAAAATCAAATAAATACAGAGGTTAGTATGGCAGATCAAGGTTCTGGCGGTAACGTAATCGCAGCATTATGTAATATATTTTTTCCTGGTTTAGGGCAGTTAGTGCAAGGGCGTATTTTAGCGGCTATATTTTTTGCACTCGCTATTATAATAAGTTACGCACTAATTTATGTGCTTGTAGGTTTTGTACTAGTGCCTATTATTTACTTATGGTCGATTATTGACGCAGCGCGTTATAGATCGCGAAGTTAACTGCTTTAAAGTTGAATAAAATAGCGCCCTTGTGGCGCTATTTTACTTTATATGTCCTGTGGTTTGCGGGCGTTTACGTATATAATTACGCAATTAAAGATTTACAGGCAAATCCTATGGAATATCAATTTATTCGCGACCCTATTAGTGGGCTACGTATTAAAATAAGTAGTGAACACGCTATTATTGGTCGCTGGCTAAACGAAGAAATAGGCAAAGACAAAGTAGCTATGGTTCAAGCGCTTATTGCATCGGTGAGTTCAAGCTATGAGCCGCTAACGCTAAAAGGCCAAGAAATAGATTTAATATTAACCAAAGACGAAGCACTATTTGAAGCCCATGCGCTTCATCAAGACAGTGAAGACCTAATAGCGTATCAAGATGACGATTTAGCGCTTGAAGAAAATGGTTTAAGTAGTGGTTGTGGCTTTGAAGATTTCATTGATTTAATTGATTCATGGGCTGAATTTAGCGGCTCAAAGTAAACTACATATTAAGATAGTGCTGATGCGTTAAGCTTCCTTTATCGGTACTATTACACTAATCAAAAACGACAGGAATGAATATGTCTGCCAATTTAAACAAGCTAGTAGTTATGCTAGAAATGCAAAACGCCATGAACACTAAAGTACATGAGCAATGGTTTACTCAAGGATTCGAATGGTACCGCGCTATTTGGGTTGAGTGCGCTGAAATGCTGGATCATCATGGTTGGAAATGGTGGAAAAAACAAACACCAGATACTGAACAAGTTATTTTAGAGTTGGTTGATATTTTTCATTTTGGTCTATCGCTTAGAATTGACGGCAAAACTAGCTACGAAGACTTAGCAAAGCAACTTGAAGCTGAGCTTAGTAATGCTCAACAAGCGGATGACTTTAAACAAACGCTAGAAATATTAGCGGCTTCCGCCGTTGCAGATAAAACGTTTAATGCCGCTGCCTTTGCCGGCTGTATGGCGCAAATGGGTATGGATATTGATGATTTATATCGCGGCTACGTAGGTAAAAATACGTTAAACTTTTTCCGCCAAGATCACGGCTACAAAGATGGTAGCTATATTAAAGAATGGAACGGGCAAGAAGATAACGAGCATTTAGTTGAAGTAGTTAAAAGCCTTGATACAGAACATGCAGATTTTGCAAAGTTAGTATACCAAGGCCTTGAAGCGCGTTACCCAAAAATCTAGCCCACGTAAACTGAGTTAAATAATCTTACGATAGTCGGTAACACTCAGGTAATCGGCTATTTCGTTATGTGGTTGTTGGCTATCAGGGTTAGCAACTGCAAGTAAGTGCTCGATGCCGTATTCTCGTGCGGCATTTAATACCGGCACACTGTCATCTACAAACAAAGTGCGCTGCTTATTAAACCCTAAGTCTTTTTGTACTTGGTGCCACAAACTTTGCTGCTCTTTACTTACTCCATATTCATGAGTAGACACTACACCATCTAGGTAGTTATCAATCGCTGTATGCTCAAATTTCAGCATGACACTCTCAGGGTGGGCGTTGGTAAGTAAAATTAACTCTTTGCCTGCTTTTTTAAGCTCGGTTAAAAAATGAGGTACGTCTTCGCGCATTTTAATTAAATGCTGAGACTCTCGTTTAAGCTCCATTATAGGCAAGTTTAATTGCTGCTCCCAATAATCTAAACAATACCACTGTATTTGACCGCTCACAGCTTGATAGCGTTTTAAAATATCTGCTTTAGCTGCATCTAGGCTAATGCCTCTAGCTAATGCGTGTTGCGCAGGGATAACGTTAAGCCAAAAATGACTGTCGTAATGTAAATCGAGTAATGTTCCATCCATGTCGAGCAAAACGGTATCGATTTTTGACCAATTTAACATAGGAATTTCAACTTATAAGGTTTATTATTGAACTAACTGCCATGATAGCAAATTAACGCCAATGACACAGAAAAAGCACCCAACACCACCACAAATCCTCAGTAACAATGTTGTTGCTAAAAGTCGCCTGTTTACTGTGGAGTCTTTAGAGTTAAAGTTTTCTAATAACGAAGAGCGCCAGTATGAGCGAATTCGCGGCGGTGGCCGGGGAGCAGTGATGATTGTTCCGTTAAGTGCAGATAATGAGTTACTACTTGTACGTGAATACTGTGCGGGCACAAACAATTACCAGTTAGGTTTTCCTAAAGGCTTAATCGATCCGGGCGAAACCCCAGAGCAAGCTGCTAACAGAGAACTTAAAGAAGAAATTGGCTTTGGCGCTGAGTATTTTAAACCATTAAGAACAGTAACAATGGCGCCGAGTTACTTTAATGCCACAATGCATATTTTATTTGCTAAGCAATTATACCCTCAAACCCTTATTGGTGACGAACCAGAGCCGCTAGTTGTTGTTAAGTGGCCATTAACTCAGTGGCAGTCATTATTAGACCAAGAAGATTTTACCGAAGCACGCAGTGTTGCAGCTTTGCTATTATTAGATAAGTATTTAGCGTCTGGAGCTGCCGATGAATAAATTAATCGAACCGTGCATTGAATTAGCTGAGCGTGCTGGCGATGCAATTATGGCCATTTATAAAAAAGGCGATATTGGCCAACAAGAGAAATCAGATAATACGCCTGTTACCAAAGCTGATCTAGCAGCAAATGACGTACTTGTTGCTGGATTAAAAGCACTTGCACCCGATATCCCAATTATGTCGGAAGAAACACCTATACCAGCACTCGCCGACAGACAAGATTGGCAGCGTTATTGGTTGCTCGATCCGATGGATGGTACAGGCGAATTTATTTTAGAAAGTGGCGACTTTGCAGTAAACATTGCATTGATTGAAAATAATCACCCTGTGCTTGGCGTTATTCATTGGCCTGCAAAAGGTGTGACTTATTTTGCTACTGCTAAAAATGGTGCCTTTAAACGTGAAAACTCAATTGATAAGCAAATATCTGTAGCGCCGCCAGAGAGCTTGACGCTTGCAGTGAGCCGCCGCCAAAAAATAGAAGCGGTGAGTCAGTATTTAAATAGTCAGTTTACAACGATTGCTATTGGTTCGTGTTCTTTAAAAGCCTGTACTGTTGCAGAGGGCAAAGCAGATTGTTTTTTAAGAATTGGTCCAACGGGAGAGTGGGATACAGGTGCTTCACAAGTTATTGTTGAAGAAGCCGGTGGTTGTATTACGGATGCAGAATTTAATCCGCTAACGTACAACCAACGAGAGAGTACTGAGAACCCTGACTTTATAGTGATGGGACATCCCGACTGGGAATGGCAAAAAATGATTAATCCACATCAAAGATTGATCGCAGAGTAGTAATTTGATTGCTTTTTGTTCGGTTGAACAACTTTAATTAGTTTAGGTCTTGCATTAAATGTTTATTCCTATATAGTAGCGCTCTCTTCAAGGCAGGCAAGTAAATATTACGAAAATGCTTTAAAGAAATTACAGGCGCGGGATGGAGCAGTCTGGTAGCTCGTCGGGCTCATAACCCGAAGGTCGTCGGTTCAAATCCGGCTCCCGCAACCAATTTCCTTAGGGATTGAGGTTACTGTAAACTCTAACTTAAGAGATAAAATAAAGTAGTCGATAGACTTAAAATATACAGGCGCGGGATGGAGCAGTCTGGTAGCTCGTCGGGCTCATAACCCGAAGGTCGTCGGTTCAAATCCGGCTCCCGCAACCAATTCTTTAATTGGAAGCCAAGTTGTAATGTAAGCAACTTTAAATAAGTCTACAAATTTCAGGCGCGGGATGGAGCAGTCTGGTAGCTCGTCGGGCTCATAACCCGAAGGTCGTCGGTTCAAATCCGGCTCCCGCAACCACTGAAATAAATAAGAATGAAACGACACGCTTAAAGCGTGTTTTTTTATGTC